>SOIY01000037.1 GCA_004376785.1 Candidatus Stahliibacteriota bacterium
TATCTTGAACGGTATATTCTTGGGTATTTTTTTACCCATCTTTTTCAATAAATCGCGGGCAAAGTTAAACTGTTTCAATAACTGATTTATATCCCTTATTTGAGTCCCGCTTCCTGCTGCAATTCTGCGTTTTCGAGAACCATTGATTATTTCTGGATTAAACCTCTCTTTTTTTGTCATTGAATTTATGATTGCTTCAATCTTCTTCATTTCATTTTCATCTACATCGCTCTCTTTTGCACCAGGAATCATCGCGGCAAGTTTTGATAAAGGACCCAATTTTTTAACAACCCTTAATTGCTCGAGAAAATCTTCGAAATTCAATTCACCCTTCATCATTTTTTTACGAAGTTTCTTCTGCCCAATCTCATCTTCAACTACTTTAACTTTCTCTAGTAAACTTGCTATATCACCCATACCCATTATTCTCTGCGCCATTCGATCCGGATAAAATTCTTCAATACCATTTAAATCTTCACCAGTCCCAACATAAAATATCGGCACATTGGCGGCACGTGTTATGGATAATGCTGCGCCACCTCTTGCATCACCATCCATTTTTGTAAGGATAGCACCATCTAAATCTATCTTCTCTTTAAACGCTGTAGCCTGATTTACAGCATCCTGACCACTCATTCCATCTGCAACAAGTAATTGATAATCCGGACTGACAGCATTATTGATGTCAACCAGTTCTTGAACCAGATCTTTATCTATATGTAATCTGCCTGCTGTATCAATAATTATTAAACCACACCCCTGCTCCAGAGCTAAATCCTTTGCTTTTCTAACTGTTTCTACTGCGCTATCGTCTTGAAAAGGACATACTGGAATATTTACTCTTTTTGCAAGCAGGTTTAATTGTTCAAAAGCAGCTGGTCTTTTAATGTCTGCCGGAACTAATAAAGGGTTCTTTTTTTTGTATTTCAAAGCAAGCTTTGCTGCCGTTGTTGTCTTTCCCGCTCCCTGAAGTCCGATTAGACTTATGATTGTATAACCATCTTTTTTAAATTCAATGCGCTGAGGAACCTTACCCAGAAGCAGAACAAGCTCTTCAAACACAGCCTTGATAATAAGATCACCCGGTTTTAAAGTTTTAGATAATTCAAGTTTTTCGCACTTTTTACCTAAATCATTAATAAAATCTTTCACTACTTTGTAATTTACATCGGCTTCAAGCAACGTGATCCTAATATCCTTGAGTATGATTTCCATTTCACTCTTGGTTATTCGACCATACCCCAATACCTTTCGTCTAATGATCTGGAACCTGTCGATCAAACTTTCAAACATCTCAAATCCTTTATAGCCTTTTTGTAATCGTCACTCTTAAATACACTTGCTCCAGCCACAACAATATCAACACCTGCCTGATTAAGTTCCACAACATTTCTGCTGTTTATCCCACCGTCAACCTGGATCAAACAATCCAGTTTGTGTTTAACAATCCAATCCTTTGTTTCCTCAATTTTCCTTAACATCTCAGGCAGAAATTTTTGTCCATAAAAACCAGGGTTCACAGTCATAATCAATACGAAGTCAAGTTTATCCACATATTTTTTTACAGGGTCAAATGGTGTAGGAGGTGATACTGCAAGGCCTACTTTCTTATTTTGTGCCTTGATGATTTTAATACACTCATCTGTTTTTTCTGTTGCCTCGGCATGGAACGATATCCAATCAGACCCAGCTTCAATAAATTGCTTGAGATAATTTTCTGGTCTTACAATCATAAGATGGGTATCAAGTTCCATGTCTGTTATTCTATTTATTGCCTCAATAATTAGAGGACCAAATGTTATATTAGGAACAAATACACCATCCATTACATCTAAATGCAAAAGATCAGCATTTGCTTTTTCTACTCTTTTTATTTCTTCTTGAAACTTAGTGAAGTTTGCCGCAATAATTGAAGGAGCGACTCTCACTTAATTACCATTACACTGATAGTGTCACCGGTATTAACAACCTGATCCGGTTCAGGACTTTGGACAATTATGTTTCCTTTAGTCCCGCTTGCCTCAACCTCTTTTATCTCCCCAAGTATTAACCCCATCTTTTTTAAAATAGTCTTTGCTTCACCCAGGTCTTTTCCTGTTAAATTTGGCATTTTTAAAATCAACCCTTTACTAACTATAAATTTAACGGCATCACCTTTTTTCAACTCCTTTTCAGAACCTGGAATTGTTACGATTATCTTATCTTTTGCCATTGAATCAGAAAATAAGAAATCAACAGTGTCAATTGTTAAACCTAATTTTTTTATAATCAGTTTTCCCTTTTCAATATCCACGCCTTGAAGATGCGGTACTTTTATGGTTTCAGGCCCCAGACTTACGGTGAGGTTTATTATTCTACCTGTCTTTGCTTTACTATCCGGAAGCGGATTTTGAAGTATGACACACCCTTCTTCAATAATTCGATCATAACGTCTTTCCGTAACAACACCTTCAAGATTCTGTATTCTCAACTCTTCAACCGCAATTTCTAAAGGCATATTACATACATTGGGGACTGAAACCGTTTTACCCTTTTGCACTATATAGGGCATAATTACTAAATTAGCAATCAATATGCCGATTGCAAAAAAAACTAAAAGTATGATTGAATAAATGAGGATTTTTTTCATTCAAGTACTGTGGCAACCACAAGATTAATTTTAGATCCACCTTTAGCCATTTTCCCTGCACGCGGGCTATGACGCATTATTATTCCAACATTATATTCAGTACTGACCTCCCATGAAACACGCCCTACCACAAAACCGTTATCTTCGATAATGCGCTTTGCAGTAGAAAGAGATTTTCCGATTAATCTTGGTACTTCAGCAAGTTCTCTCCCCCTACTGAGTACAACGGTAATAACATCACCTTTTTTAACCTTTGTCCCAGATTCTGGGATAGTTGCAATAATCTTATCTTTATCGATTGTTGAATTTTCTTCACTCTTTACTTCACCAATCTTAAGCCCTAATTCAGACAGCCTAATCGTTGTTTCAATTAATCCCTGTCCTTTAAAATCCGGTAGAACTATTTGGCTAGAGCCCTTAGATATAAAAACCGTAATCGTTGATCTGTTTCTAACAACAGACCCGGGAAGTGGCGTTTGACGGCATACAAGATTCTCCGCAACATTCTCGTTTTCTTCCTCACCTCCCACAATGAGTAAAAGTCCCCGTGATTCCCCAATTACGCGTGCCTGTTCAGTAGTTGACCCGAGAAGCTCGGGAATAACCACATCAGCAGAAGTTCCCACCATAGGTATTACAAAGAAAAAAACCACACACACAATAACTGAAGTGAAAAAAGAAACCAAAAAAGATATTAAAAAACTTTTTGCACTATTATAATACATAAATCTCCTTTCCTATTGCGTAAACGCAACGATTACAGTGATGAACAGAAAGATTCCAGTGATATTATCCATCTCCGTCATCTAATTTTACATCTCTGTAATCATCCCACATTTTTCAAATGTGGGGACGGAGAGGGTGGGATTTGAACCCACGATCCACCTTTCGGCGGATACACGATTTCCAATCGTGCTCCTTAGGCCGCTCGGACACCTCTCCCATTGGCTTATGGCTGATAGATTATGGCGTACGGGTAACAGCGTATGGTATATAGTCTTGCCAATAGAGAGTAATTTATTGTAATAAAATTTTTGACAATAGTACTTATTTTTCTTCCGTTTTGTCATCAGGCTTTTTATCTTTTTTTTCTTCTATTGGATTTTCAATTTCACTTAAACCTTTCCTAAATTCTCTAATGCCCTTTCCCAACCCTTTCGCGAGATCAGGAATTTTCTTTGCCCCGAAAAGTAGAAGAGCAATAAGTAATATTAATAAAATTTCCTGCCAACCAATGTTCATGTTTCCTCCTGAAAAATTATATTAAAAATTTGCAGAATGTCAATGATTTAATGTCCTCTACATGAGTCTACAAATAGGAATCTGTGGGTTTTTCAACAACTTTACGATAGAGAGATTTCTGAAAAAGACCAGAAATCTCTGCAATCTTTCTGTTATCACCGTAATCTAAAGAGCGATGAATACTTTTTCAGAGCTCTCATAGAACACTCTTGACAATATAGATATTATAGTTATAATACAAAATAAAAAAGGAGGCGCAGTGACCAATTTACATTTTAATTATAAGGATATATTCAGAGCTGGTAGACTTGGCTTCAGCGCCAAGAAAATGTGGGTGGCATTTCTTGGTTTCCTAATTGCCTTTATTGGTTATGGGATTATATCCTATCTTAGTTTTATTGTTGCTGGTGTAGAAATTGGTGATATTTGGGAAACATTCCGTGTTGTTCCAATGTATCCAACTGGATTACCATGGTTTAGCTGGATTATATGGGTGATTGCATTCTTGTGGTGGATCTGTGTTGCCCTGCTCACAGGTGTTGCGGTATCCAAGATAACCTATGAACAGCTTAAAGGTGATGAATTTTATGAAATCAAAGAGGCAATTAATTTTGCCCTGAAAAATGGTAAATCAGCACTTTTTGCCCCATTTGTCTTGATTCTCCTCATGGGTGTCCTGATTGCTTCAGGATTAGTTCTTGCGCTAATTACACTGGTTCCTTACTTTGGACAAATCTTCTTTGTAATAATGGCAATACCAGCATTTGCTGTTTGTATGTTTATCCTTTATCTTTTAATCGTTACAGTAGTCTGTCTACTTATAGGTCCATCAATTGTTGGTGAAACAGGTAATGATACTTTTGATACTCTATTTGAATCATTCTCAGTGATTAATGACCAACCATGGCGATTTATTACCTATGAAATTTTATTGAAGATAGTTGTATTTATTGGCGTTGGCATATTAGGATTCTTCGCAGCAAAGGCGATATTCTTGGGACAAGATGTAATAGGCATTCTTGTATCACCGGATAAATTAGGTAGCATCTTCCAGAATGCAGCCTATTATGTAAAGATGTCAATACCTCCAATATGTCCAGAAGCATACCATGAACTTTTTATCAGCTATATTGAGTGGATTGGTATGCCCAATCTTTTATTCCCTCCTGATCAAATTGCAACCATTGACGGATTTGCTGGTGCAATTGCATCATTTCTTTTTGGTGTCATCTATTATTTAATAATTCTTTTTGTGATGTCACTTGGCGGTGCAATATTCTGGTCTGGTAATACACTTATCTTCACGGTTCTGGTAAAGAAAAAAGATGATAAAAACCTCCTTGAAATTAAAGAGGAAACATTCGAGGAACCACAAGTTGAAGAGAAACCAGAAGATAAAAAAGAAAGCAAAAAACCAAAGAAAGCACGAAAAAAGCAAGGGAAGAAATCTGAGAAAAAATAGAAACGAGTTCAAAGAATCTAAGAGGGGGGTGCTCGGCACCCCCCTCTTATTATGATTATGAAAGCTGGTTATATCTCAATAATTGGTAATCCGAATGTAGGTAAATCAACATTACTCAATCGTTTATTAGAAATAAAACTATCTATTGTAAGTTCTAAACCCCAAACAACAAGACAACGCATCTTAGGAATTCTTACTGAAGGTGATAACCAATGCTATTTTCTTGACACACCAGGATTAATAAAACCGAATTATGAACTTCAAAAACTGATGGTCAATCAGATTAGAAGAGCAACCAAAGATGCTGATCTGATAATCTGGATAGTAGACCCCTGGTTCAAACCAGAAGATTTCCCGAAGAAACTATTAGAGTCATGCAAAAAAAAGCCGCTAATATGTGTCATAAATAAAATAGACATTGTGCTTAAGACAAAATTATTACCGATTATTGATAAGCTTAAAAAAATCAACATTAAGGAGATTATTCCTATTTCCGCACTAAATGGTGATGGTCTTGTAACACTCAAAAAAGCTATCTTTAAACATCTTCCTGAAGGTCCATTTTTATACCCGGTAGACGATCTTTCTGACAGTCCAGAACGATTCTTTGTTGCCGAACTGATCAGGGAGCGGGTATTTGAATCTTTTAAAAAAGAGATTCCCTATTCTACATGCGTAGTGATTGATGAATTTAAAGAAAGAGAAAAAGGCAAGGATTATATTCGAGCTCTTATTTATGTTGAAAGAAAGTCGCAAAAGGGTATCCTTATCGGCAAGAATGGTGAGGCACTGAAAAAGGTAGGTGCTGAGGCACGTAAGGAAATAGAAAATTTCCTGGGCCGTGAAGTCTATCTTGAATTATGGGTAAAGGTCAAAGAAAAATGGAGAAAAGACAAGAAATTTTTAAAAGAGTTAGGATATTAATATTGTTAAATGGTTAAAAGGTTAAATTGTGAATAATGATAATATAAATATAAAATCATTTAACCAATTACTAATTAGCATTTAACTATGTCGTAAAGGAGGACAAATGGAAATAAAAAAAATAAAAATCGAACCTATTGAGGGTGTTAATATAATATGCGGTTACACCCATTTTATAAAAACCGCAGAAGATTTATATGAGGCATTAGTAAATGCCCATTCTCAGATAAAATTTGGCTTGGCATTTTGTGAGGCATCAGAAAAGTGTCTTGTCCGTTATGAAGGCAATGATCCACAATTGGTTGATTTAGCAAAAGATTATGCATATAAAATTGGCGCAGGACATTTCTTTATTATCTTTATAAAAAACGCATTTCCAATCAATGTCCTGGATAGAATAAAAGCCTGCCCCGAGATTGTAAGAATCCTGTGTGCAACAGCAAATCCAGTAGAGATTCTGCTGGTTGAAGATGAACAGGGAAAGGGCGTGATCGGTGTTATTGACGGTTATGCGTCAAAAGGTATTGAAGATAAGAATACCCGTAAAGAGCGTTATGAATTTTTGAGGAAGATAGGGTATAAATTGTAGGCACCCTCACCACGCAGCGAATCATCAGGTAGCAAGCGTATTTAAGATATTTTGATATACTAAAAAGGGATCACCTGATTAAAGTGATCCCTCGTTCTTTTGCTTAATAGATATTTAAAGTATATTATTGATTTAGTC
>SOIY01000195.1 GCA_004376785.1 Candidatus Stahliibacteriota bacterium
ATTGGTGTGGGGGTAAATCGTTAAATAGAATATAGAATTAGATGTGGTGTAAATTCCCCCACCGGCTAATAATGTTTTTAACAATATCCGGATCTTCTGGATTGTACCATTGTACACCAGGGATTTTGTTGAACCAGGTGATTTGCCGTTTGGCAAAATTTCTTGTTCTGCGTTTTGCCTTTTCTATAGTCATTTCACGAGTTAATTTCCCCTGTATATATTCAATAATTTCTTTATATCCAATTGTGCGCAAAGCACTCGATTCCGGATTAACCCCCTTTTTTAAAAGTAATTTCACTTCTTCTATTAAACCATTATTGATCATATAATCAAATCGTTTGTTAATTCTTTGATACAATTGTTCTCGAGGTAAATTTAACCCTATATAATAAGGAAGATATTTCGATTTTCTCTTCTTCTTTTTAATAAAAGCACTCAAGGGTTTACCTGTTATTTCGTATACTTCGAGTCCCCTTACTATTCTCTGTTTATCCCTTGGATTAATTTTTTTTGCCCATTCCGGGTCGATTGATAATAGTTTTTTATAGAGATAGTCTATGCCGTATTCAATCAGTATGTGTGTTATATTTTTTTTGATATCTTTATCTGATTCAGGTAATTTATGAAGAGGATTGAACAGTGCCCTAATATATAATCCAGTTCCGCCACATACAATAGGTATATTTCCTTTCATTATTATTTCTTCAATCTTTACCTCGGCGTCGCGGGCAAATTGACCGCAGGAGTAAGTATTATCTGGAGGGATAAAATCTATTAAATGAATATTTGTTTTTTTGCGTTCTTTTCGGGTCGGTTTGGCAGTGCCGATATCTAAGTATTTATATATCTGTCGAGAATCAGCTGAGATGATTTCTCCAGAGATTCTTTTTGCGATCTCAATCGCTACTTGTGTTTTACCTGCAGCAGTAGGACCAACAATAGTCAAAACTTTCATTACACCGATGTCACATATCTTCAGAAGCTAAAGTTATGTTTGGGTATTGGATTTTTGACTTTTGAAATTGTTTGGAACTTGGAATTTGGTATTTAGAATTTAATGGCGCGAGCAATTGTTATAAATTAATTCCCAACAAAGCGAAGAAGTGGATAATTTGTGGTTTAAAAATAATAACAGCTGCTCCTCCTATACTCAAGAATGGCCCAAATGGAATTGGGCTTTCTCGAGTTTGATGTGTAGAGATGATATAGATAATACCCAAAATTGCCCCGACTGAAGCTCCGATAAAAATCGATGCAATGATTAAAGGAAAACCGACAAATGCACCAATCATTACTGTGAGATATACATCACCAAGACCCATTACTTCTTTTTTGTATGTCCATCCTCCAATAACCCTAATTAAAAGAATTAATCCACCACCAAAGACCGCACCGACTATCCCGAGGACGAAATTACCTTTAACTATTTGAAAAATTAGACCAATAAATATTGCGGGAATAGAAAAGATATCAGGGATTATCTGATATGAGAAATCAATTCCCGAGATGACTATTAAGGAACAAAAGAAAAATATATAGAAGAAAAACTCAAGTCCAAGGTCATATTGAATAAATAAATAGAGAAATACACATCCGGTAACTAATTCGACAATTGGATAACGAATTGATATCTGTTTTCGACATGCCGAGCATTTTCCTTTTAAAAGTATATAACTGACCAATGGTATATTTTCATACCATTTAATAGGTTTTTTGCAGCAGGGACAGAATGAATTGGGTTTGACAATACTTATCCCCTTTGGTATTCGAAACATCAGAACATTGAGAAAGCTGCCTATCACAGTGCCAAAAATAAAAGAAAATATGTAGTATATGATTTTCAAATGTTTTTATCCCTAAGATCAAAATATACAACAAAAGCATCAAGACATTTATTGAGACCTGCGATACTTCCGGATATGATTTCTAAAATTTCAGAATGCTTATAGTTATCTATTTTGGATAGAGCTAAAACGGCTTTTTTTACACCTGGGACAATTGACGATTCAACAATTTTCTGCTCAGCAAGACTTATGAAAATATCTGCTCTGTTTAAAGGATCGCGAAGATCGTTCTCAAGTATTATGCTGTGTCCAATGTCAACGAGTGATTTTGTCAAACTATAAAACAAATATTTCATCCTGTCTAAAACTTTTGTGCAATCTGGCGATTTCAATAAATCCGCTTTTTTCATTGTTGATTTTATTTCATCGATATTTTTTTTAAGATCTTTATACATCGATTTAAATTTGTCGTAGTCCATACTGTAGTATACTTATTAAAGACATTTTGTCAATACGGTACATAATAAATGAAGAAGGGGGGAACCCCCCCCCTTTTTTGATAAATTACTTCTTCTTTCTTTTCTTTGTCTTCTTCTTGGTTACCTTCTTCTTCTTGGTTACCTTCTTCTTTGCTTTTGTTTTTTTCTTTTTTAAAGCACGCTTCGGCATTATTACCTCCTTTTATAGTTTATTATAATCATAATTCAAAATTTGTCAATACCTAATTTCAAGTGTAGCATTAGATTTATATGATGTAATACGTCCTGTCCTTACACAATTGCCAGATTATAATAACTTAGATTACATAGAGTTTTATACTATTGACTTATCATGAAAATTGATTATGATTTTATTATGATGTTAGTCGTTTTATGTTTTTTGTTAAGCGTTGGTGATGTATATTTAGGTGAGCTGGATGGTGTAATAAGTCCTGCAAGTAGTTCTTATCTACTACGTGCAATTAAACTTGCTGAAGACAATAATGCTTCGTGTTTAATTATTAAGCTTGATACACCTGGTGGTCTTGATGTGTCAATGAGAGTGATAACCAAACGAATACTCAATGCAGAAGTCCCTGTTGTTATTTATGTTGCACCTAAGGGAGCAAGAGCAGCCTCCGCCGGTGTTTTTATATTATATGCAAGCCACATTGCTGCTATGGCTCCTGGTACTAATATAGGTGCCGCGCATCCAGTAAGTATGGGTGGAGAGAAGATTGATAGTGTAATGATTGAAAAGGTCACCAATGATGCGGTTGCTTACCTGAAGGCGATAGCGAAAGAGAGAGGGAGGAATGAAAAATGGGCAGAGAAGGCGGTTCGGGAAAGTGCATCAATAGACGCTGAGACTGCTTTGAAAAAAGGTGTCTGTGAGATTTTTGCTGAGGATGTAAATGATCTCATCAGTAAACTGGATGGGCGAACAGTTGAAGTAAAAGGTGAAAAACACACATTGAAAACTGAATCAAGGCCAGTAAAAGATATAGCAATGAATTTCAAAGAACGATTACTACTACTGCTTACCAATCCTAATATTGCTTATATCTTACTGCTTTTAGGAATTTATGGATTATTTTTTGAATTGCAAAATCCCGGTACGATCTTTCCTGGTGTAGTTGGTGGAATCTGTATTATTTTAGGATTTTATGCATTACATCTACTCCCTGTCAATTATGCCGGTGTAGCGTTAATTGCTCTTTCCGCAATTTTATTCATTTTAGAAATATACATAACGTCTGGTGGTCTTTTGACTATTGGTGGAATTATTTCATTGGTATTGGGCTCATTGATTTTGTTTGAGAGCGATGTACCATTTTTAAGATTATCATGGGAGGTTATTGTGATCGTTGTTATAATTATTGCCGCTTTTTTCATCTTTATATTGAGCATGGGAATACATGCACAATTTAAAAAACGAGCGACTGGTAAAGAAGGAATTATAGGTATGATCGGAGTGGCGAGGACCGATATAAAACCTTCAGGTGGAACCATATTTGTGCATGGTGAGTATTGGAATGCAATAAGCGATAAATCAATAAAAAAAGATGGTGAAGTGAAAATTGTTGATGTTAAGGAGATGATTTTAAAAGTAGAGCCAGTAGAATCTGTTTAAAAATTACAAAATACCGTACTGATGTTAGTTATAGCACTGTTTGCAATATTTGAATCTTTACTTTTTCCGCACAATATTTTTTCCGAAAGCCAGTTTAATCCGGCATCATTGCATCAACAAAATTTTGAATTAATTATTGGAACAGGTTCGAACTTTGGTTTAGCGGAGTTGCGTACCTATACTATCCATTCAGACATTAAGTTGTATAGAATAAACGCTACAAGTTTTGGCAATGATATTTACAGGGAAAATATGTTTAATGCTGGTTTGAGTTTTCCCGTTGTAGAAAAATTGGCTGCTGGATTCAGTATTGCTATGTACAATTACTGGGTGAAAGATATGTGCAATCGCTTCACTTACTCCTTGAAGATAGGTACTCTATATAAAAATAGTCCATTAGAAATTGGGGGTTGGATTAATAATATTAATATACCAAAATTCTCAGACATTGATTATCTCCCACCAACTTATTCTCTGAGGATTAATTACCTGCCGGGGAACAATTTGTCTTTTGCTTTTGCAATACGCGGTATAGAAACAGACTTACCTTTTTATAATTTTGGTCTGTCTTACTCACCCTACAAAATGATTACATTGGGTGCGGGTGTAAACACTGATCCAATGTATCTTGAATATATGTTAAAACTCAATTTGGGCAATTTTATTTTAGATTATACTGGCAAAAACCACAGATACCTTGGATTATCGCATTATTTCAGTGTGGGTTTTAATCCATGATTGCTCTTCTGCTCCTCTTAATTTTATCTGATGATCCTATGCTTTTCGAGGTTGAAGAGGATAAGGATTTAGAAATTATTCTTAGGGATATGGAATATTTAAGAAATAATCCAATTGATATAAATACAGCAAGTTTTGATGAACTCACAAGGATACCATACCTTTCCATAAGTGATTGTTTGAAGATTGTAGAATATCGTGAGAAAAAAGGTCCTTATAACTCATTAGGAGATTTATTGAATATTCCAGGGTTCGATATTATTCTTTTCGATATGATTAAACACTTCATTGTAGTTAAGGCGAAGCCCTTTAAAATTGAAAAATTTGCAACACGAATGCGGGTACAAACTGAGGTTCCTGAAAAAGAGCTCTCTGAAGAATACTACACAAAAACAGAATGTTCTTTTGACCCATATACAATTTTTTTCATTACAGAGAAAGACCCTTATGAAAATTCGTTTTTTGATTATTATGCCCCAAGTATAATGATTGATCAGGGAACAAGAAAAATTGTTTTGGGGAAATATAATTTAGATTTAGGCTCAGGTATTATGCTTTCGCCGATTGGTTCGTTTTTTTATTCTACTGATTTTCGTATAATGATAAAAGAACGTGGTATAATTCCTTATACATCTGTTTTGGAAAACAGCGGATTTTTTGGCGCAGCATATTCTGATTCTCTTTTTTTGAAATATACTCTTTTTTTCTCAAATCAAAAACTTGATGGCAGAATAGATTCACTAGGCTTTGCCAGCTCGTTTGACGAATCAGGAGATCATACAGATTCTATATCCTTAGATAGAAAGGATAATATCAGTGAAAAGATATTCGGTTACGATATAAGATATCAATTTTCAGACCTTTTGATATCGAACAGGACGTATTGGTGTTCATACAATCCAGAGTTTGTTTGCAGTGATTCATTTACAAAATTTTATGGTGGTAAGTTTTGGACTTCAGGTCTCGGTCTGAAATATTCCAGAGACTTTTTTGTTATGTTTTCAGAATTTGTCCGTTCGTACAAAGATCGTATTGGTGGACTATTCGGTTTTAGCGGTTACTTTCCTTATATTGATTTTAATCTTGTTGGCAAATATTTCCCTGTTGGATTCTATTCGCCAAAAGGGGTTGAAGCCAAGGATGATTATATTGGCGGAACTATAGATATTAAGCACCGTTCAAAGATAGCGAACCTTGGTTTAACCTTGACAATGGACAACAGAACCGAAGATGATTCTATGAAATACAACTTGAGATTGAATTTTGAGAAGAAGATTGGCATTCTAAACGCGAAATTTCAGATGCGGTGGCGTTATCTTGCTCAGACAAAAAATCTTTCTGGCTCAAGGGTTTTTATTCGCATGAAGCCAGTAAAGAAAATTTTTATTGATCTAAGGCTCGAAGAAAGATATGTCTATAGTTCAAATGGTATAGAAAAGGGGTTATTTGGCGGCCTTGAACTGGGCACAGAATTTAAAAGATTAAAGATAAGAATGAGGTATGGCATTTTTAACACAGATTCTTATGCTGCAAGAATTTATGTATACGAAATTGATCTGCCTGGTATAATACATAACCGTATGCTCTATAATAAAGGCAACTACGGTTTCATCTATGTATCAATCAAGCCTGTTGATATGTTAAAAATAGGTTTGAAATACTCAGTTGTGAATAGAGATACCCTTTCACTGAAAAAGCTTGGCTGTCAGATTGATGTTAAACTGTAATTATGTTTGAGTGGCTTTCAGGACGCGAACCAATTCTTATTTATTTATTTTTATTTATCAATTCACTTTTTGAAAGTTTATTTCCACCTTACCCTTCAGATGCCTTTGTTCTGGTTTTTGCATTTCTTGCCGGACAGGGGTATTTTAGTCCCTACTTAGTGTATGTTTTTGTTATTGGCGGTGCTACCTGCGGCATTATGATTCTTTATTATATTGGAAAAAATAAGGGTGATGTATTGATACAGTTTTTGACGAGATCATTTTTAGGAAAAGTATTTCCTGTAAAAATGATTGAGAAGGCAAAAAAGAAGTTTGCCAAACACGGTGATCTTATAGTATTTTTGAACCGTTTTTTACCTGGCATGAGGGCGCCAATATGCTTTGCTGCAGGTGTTGTAAAAATTAACAGCAAAAAGTTTTTTTCATACAGTTTTGTGAGTGTTCTCATATGGAATTTATTTTTAGTGATGGTTGGTTTTTATGTTGGTTCTACCTGGGACGAGGCTTCGAAATTTTTAAAGAACTACTCTATAATCGTGACATTGATTCTCATTCCTCTTTTAATTGTTTTTGCAATAATATACTTCCGAAAGAGAAAAAAAATACAATAATT
>SOIY01000314.1 GCA_004376785.1 Candidatus Stahliibacteriota bacterium
GCACACATTACTTTCATGGGTATGGCTCCTTTTTTACTTACAATTCTCTTTTTTTTCGTTTTTTGGTTTCTTCATCCTCTTAATAAATAGCCGCAAAAAAGCTATCTAAGCCAATGTCTCCTCCACCAAAAACTTCCATCTCTCTTTTGAGACTCTCTATTTCAGCCTCTCTTTTTCGTAGCAAAGAGCGTAGCTTTGAAACTTTCTTTTTCAAGTCCTTTATCTCTGCTCTGCGCATCTTATCTCTTCTTGATAATGCCAGCATACCCATCTTTTCTTCTTAACAAAGAATATCTTGTATAATACTCTTCCAATCCCGTGATTCTTCATCATACTTTTTTCTACATTCAGGACATAATGGATCCTTTATAGGATTATCTTTTTCACACTTAATACACAATCCGCAGTTTTTTATGCTGTGCCCAATACACTCAGCTAAAAGAGTATCAAAGTCTACTTCATATCTTTTACACGACGCTATAACACTTAAAAGGCATGATTTAATTATTGATTTCATAGGCCAACCACCTTTTTTACGTTGTATTCAGGCCATAGCTTTTTAATACGTTTCCAGGCATCCTTCCTGCTTTTGGCCATTACAAAATTCAGATATGGCGAGAAAGTTAATGTATAGTAAAATTTTTTCATATTGTCTAACCAAACACCTCTTTTTCGGTCCATTTACCACTTTTTACTGCACTGTCTTGAATACTGTCTATTAAGTGTAGAATACCGATCAAATTGTCTTCAGTTTCTCCAAAGTAAGGAATAATAACCTCTAAAAGAGTCAGCTTTTGCTTTCTCAATAACACCCAATCAATGTTAGCGTCTACTAAAAATTTATTAGACATAAATTACCTCTTTAAAATTTGGCTGGGATAGCAGGGTTCGAACCTGCGACACGGTGGTTAACAGCCACCTGCTCTGCCAACTGAGCTATATCCCATTTGAAGGGGGAGATGGAATCGGACCATCTTACAAGGTTATCACCTACACCATGCCTACCTTCGGACTCGAACCGAATTTCTACCAAGCCCCCCCCCTTCCCCTATTAACTGTTTAATCTTTTAATCGCTTTATCTGCTATCTCGTCTGTTAGGCCAATTTTTGGATCTGTTTGTAGTAAATAAGATTTTAGATGGTCCATATCAGTATCATCATCCAAGATAACGAATTTATCTACAAATGGATTGTTATCCAACCATGTTTGAATTTCATGACCTCTTGTTTTGAAAGTCTTTGGCGTTTCGTCAGAGATATGTATTTTCATATCATTTATAATTACGTCGTATGCATCTGCCAGTGTCCGCCAGGAACTGGATAGAATAACCTTTGCTTCTGTTTCTTCAATAATTCTGTTAAGTATTTTTACAAGTTCAGGTTCCCACAAAAATGGGTAGTGAGTATCTTGTTGCTCTTTCAGCATACTGCTGCTTTTCGAGCTGTAATTATTTAGTACTCCATCCACGTCTAAGAATATTATCTTCATATTAAATAGGCTCCGGGCCTATGTCAGGAGTGCAGATATCAACCACAGGTTTTCTTTTTTTCTCACCTTTGACATTAACTTTGCGCACACTAATACCCCAGTCATCCATCTCGTTTATCTCACCAAAATGACCTATTTTACAAATTTCAATATTACCGTGCTTGGCTCTTATCTCTTTTAAGTTTTTTATTACATCATCGAGTAATAGCATTTCGTTAATCCTTTTGTAGTGTAATCAATGGTTCTAACCAAGGAGTAGAAACTACCATACATCTCTTTTGTTCCACTCTAAACAGATATGATTTATAAAATGTCTCTTTCGATGAGGAGAGGTTTTTCCACACAATAACATATGGCCCTGGTTTAAAATCAGCTATTAACGTATTACTATCGCCTGCTTGTAGTTCGCCCATTGCTACACTTGCTACCTGATGTTTCCCCACTTCCCAATCGGATTCTAACCATAGGAATTCATATATCAAAGTTTTATCTGTTGTATTCTCAAACCTCATGTTAAAAGCATTTGATGAAGAAATAAAAAATGTAACAATTATTAATACAAATAAAATTATCCTTTTCACAGTCCCCCCCTAAAAAGTTATTAAATTTCTGACCAGATAGTAATTTCTATCTGCTCTCCACTTTTGGGAATCTTATTGATGTAACCCTGTGATATGAGAGTTTTTAACAAATTTCCTTTGGCATACTCCAAAGTAAGTTCTACACCTTGCTTGATGTTATTATGTATTATACGTGCATGAAATTCGGTATCTTTTAATTCACCCAATAATTTCATCTTAAGACAGCGTTTGCAGGTTACCGGTTCGTCGGTCTTTGGCCATTTATGTCCATAACCATCAATTCTGTAATAGTCTCTATGACTACACAATGTAGAAGAAAGGTGTTCCCTACTTCCATAGATTGCCTCTACATAATGAACAACCCCTGTTGAACTTTTGATTTTATCCATTTTTCACTCCTCTAATTATTTTTTCTAAATCAGATTTGTTGTTTAAGTCAGGATTATCTAATATAGCATCTAACAATAAGTTTTTTATCCTACCAATCTCTGGGCCTGTTTTTAATCCTGCTATTTCCATGATGTCTTTACCATCAACAACTAACTGGTCAAATCTATTTGGTGATTCCACACCTAGGGCCTTGTCAATCAATATAAGATTTGCTTTAACTGCGGAATACGGATAATGACCCTTCATGATATTAGCTTTAGCATCAGCTAATCCTAATCTGTATAAATCTTTTAGATCAATATCGTGTTCGTTTAACTTTTTAGCTACTCTTCTTATTGCTTTTTCAGTTTTGAAACTATGCATATGAAGTCTGATAAGTGTCGCAATGTAATCAATTTCTTTATTTGTAAAAGTTAACCTCTTTAACTCATCAATGACTAAATATTTACCTTCGACATCATGACTTGCAAATTTGATATCCTTAGTTTTTGGGTTAAATCTACATGCTAACGGCTTTCCGACATCATGTAAGTATGTTGCAAGCTTTGTTAAAGGATATTTTGTTGAAATACTATCCCCGGCCAATAAAGAATGCGTAATGATAGATTCTCTATGGTGTAGCCCATGCACATCGAAATAATAACAACAATCTAATGATGGGAGAATATACTGTAAAGCACCAATTTCATGAAGCGCGTTAAAAAATACACTTGCATAACGAGCTTTCATTGCTTTCATGATTTCGATGTGAATTCTTTCAGGAGATACATAACCTTTGATTAAATATGACATCTCTTTCAGTGACTCTTTCGTTGATGGTTCAAATATACCATCAATAACAGCCAAAAATCTACACGCCCTTATAATTCTATTTGGGTCTTCATATATTCTTTCTTTGGCATCACCAACAAACCTTATCTTCCTCTTTTTGAGATCATCTTGACCTTCGTATGGGTCAATAACATCACCGGTAAATTGACAAAATGCCATTGAATTTATCGTCAAATCTCTTCTGGCAAGGTCTTCAATAATGGTCTTTGCTTCTACAATTTTAACGTCTTTATCATTTAGGCCTTTATATGTATCTTTTCTAAATGTTCCTACTTCAATACCATCGACGAAAGCAACTTTAAAATAAGTCCCGCCCGTTGCTATTTTATGTCCTTTGAATAATTCCTCAATTTGTTTGAAATTTGCTGAAGTTGCAATATCTATATCGGACGGTGTTCTGCCACTTAGTAAATCTCGTATAGCACCACCTACAATATAAGTATCATGACCTGCATCACATAGCTTCTCTATGATGTATGTTGGTGTAGCTTTCACTGTTTATTTGCCTCTTCATTTACGACGCATCGCATTCTACGATACATGAGTTCAGAAATAATAAGTTTATGGATTATCCTTATTATTAGAAAAATAAGTGCTGTATAAAACATACCTTTGCCGAGGAAGAAGCCGCACAAAAATAGAACGACTTCTCCCACAGATCCCACCGTTTGGACAGCAGCTTGATAGAACCTACTTGATTTCATTTTAGCCACTCAACAAAAGCCCACAAAGGACCAGCTATTGTGTAGGCAATTATGCAAGTGGATAAGATCAAACCATAGCAAAACCACTGTCTATGATCAATCCACCACGATCTATCATCAACTTTTTCACCTCTTGTCATTCTCTTATGCAATTTAGTATTATGAATGATTAATTCAGATAACCTGTACACAATAACTCCACCTATACAACCAATAGCTATTGAAAAACATCCACCAACTATAACTGTAATTATAATGACAATGATGATTGCGCCCGGAAATAACATTTTGAACCTCCGTTGTTAATACTTGTTGATTTCTTTCAACAAATCGAAAGCTTTTTTGGTTATCTCAGGTAATGCTTCCATGGTTTTGGAATTAGCTGGTAAACTACGATACTCAAAACCGTATGGTTTAAGCTCGAAGAATCCAGGCTGGCGATACTTGGTACGGTCTTTCTTTTCTGGGGCAAAGCGCTCGAAAAAGGCGTCATCCATTTCCTTGACGATGTATTCGATAGCGGGCTTATTCAACTTGCCAGCACGGGCAGTGAGGGTCTTTTCTTTAGTATAACCTTCCCTGGCATACAAGAATATCGATGGAGACAAAAGTTCTTTAGCCAATCTTTGGGACAGCGTAAAAGGGTCTTTAGCAGGAATATCATCAGCTTTATACCCTTTATCAGCGATTAATCCTGCTTCTCCAAGACCGATTGGTAGAATAACTTGCCGATACACTTCTTTATCATAAGTGTATTTTTTGAAATCTTCACAAGAGAAATGAACATGGAGGCCGCAAGAAATCCTGATACCTTGGATTTTATTGCCTTTGACAACCTGGTCAGAGAATTCTGAGATGTCGGTGCCATATATGTTCTTAATCTCTTCTTCTTGAGCATTCTTGTCTTCCCAATTTATCTCTTTGTTAGCCTTTTTGTACAATGCCAGTTTAACCTGCTCAACATCAGCCATAAGAATTGTATGTCCCTTTCGCAAGTTCTCTACTATTTCCATCTCTTTGGCTTTGAATTGAATTATTGTTTCGGTGACTGTTTTACCTTCCTTGCCTCGAATTTCTCCTAACAGTGGAAAGCCATCCCGATCCCATGATGATGGTGGAATAATTTTCTCGCCCTTATCATTAATCAACAAAAATTCTGCCTCTAATCCTACTTTACTTGTAATCATAATACGACCTCCTTCATTTTAGGGTACTATGCGCCCATTACGCATCTTATTTTTATTTAGGATACTATGCGTCCTAATTTCGCCTATTTAAAAAACTTCGGTGCAACACCGCCGGTTTTTAGGAATTCATTTCTAAAATCTTTTCCCCATATATCGGCAGCTTTATAACATCTATGAACATAACTACGTTCAATTTTTCCAAGATTTGACTTATTTTGCTTACATACAAGAGCAATAACTCGGTGTCTTTTTGGCACTTTCCAGCCTGAAATAAGATATGTAACATCAATTGGCCAGTAAGTCCGCTCTTTACGGTATATAGAAGTAGCTCCTTCGGAGCCCAAAAGCCTTCTATAATCATTCCAGCTGTGAACTTCAAATATTACACCGTTACAGTATGATTTTTTATCTTTAAGAAGACCATAAAAATTTCTCGGTTCGAAGAATCCACACATCGAACGTTTGAAACCTTTAAGCACGCATGGATGAAGATCCTCTGTTTTATAGCGTTTCCTCATACCACGATAATTTATTCCATCTGGTGCTATCAACGAGCCATAGCCGAAGAAGTACGTTGGCTTAAACATTGCTGCTCGTTCTTTTGGTGTATACCTTTTTTTCATCTTGGCTCCTTTATAATTTTGTAAATTATAATAATAGGCTACTTGTTTTTCAAACAAGAGTCAACCTTTGTTAGTTTGAGATATTTGTCATACAGTGCGCGGTATGCGGTAGAACCATCCATTAATCTACGTATACCCTCAGTGCTATGACCATGGCCGTTTAAATGAGTTGTAGACCAATGATCTTTTCTGTCAATTCCTGCAAATAATTTTGAATAGAGAGACATAAAAGTGTCCCATTTTCTCAATGTATAAGAAACTTCTCTTGCGTCATGTTTTATGCTAGATTTAGCGCTTATACATAACTGCCTGACTAAATTTTCATGATTAAGAGTCAAAAGCTTTTTTGGTAACCACTCGTTTCTTCCTAACCGAATACACAGGGACCAGATAGACATAAGATAAGGTGACATAGTCCATTTACGAGGGCCGGCAAAGAATACTACTGGCATACTCATGTTTACGCATTTTACAGGATATAATTTAGTCAATGGCCATCTATGGGCTTTCTCAAATGAATTTAGAATGTAAAGGCCTTTCTGAGATTCATCTTGAAGCTTAGTGTTCCATTCAGCAAATCTATCAACACCTGCTATCCCATAAGAAATAAGAGCGTAAGCCTTCTTAACTTTAGGTGATAGAACATCATCCTTAGTAATTCCTGTGCGGTAGTTTTTAATGAAATATTCCCTACAAGAGTTAGTGGTATGTGTAGAAACTAATTTATTGGAATCCTCTGGGTCTGGATATGTAAATATGTAATAATAACTAACGTAATCACCTTTTTCCCAAGTGTCTTGATGTGAAAATTCTAACATATTACCCCTTATGTATTAAAAAAGGCAGGAGACTCCCCCCCCCTACCTTGTTAGTAGTTATCTTTCTTTAAAAATTAATTATTTATCAACAAACAAAAGTATAACTCGTCTGTTTTGGTGGTGTGTCATTTTTGGAAGTAATAATGTTTTACCAAATCCTTTAACAGATATAATTCTGTCGGCAGGAACGCCTAATTTAATAAGATAAGCTTTTGCAGAACTGGCACGATTTTCCGATAATACTTGATTATACTTATTTGAACCAAATTTATCGGTATGCCCTTCTAATATCAAAAGTTTATTAGGATGTGTGGTACACATTTGAACTGCTATTTTGTCCAAAATCTCTTTTGCAACAGCATCGATATTAAATTTATCGAAATCAAAAAGGATTATTCCATCAAGTGCGACAACTTTAAATACTGGTATTGCCGGAGCTTTAACAGTTTCAGATATTTCTGTTTTTGGTTTAAGTTCTTCAATTACTTCTTTTTTGTCTTTAACTACAGCAGTAGTGGCAATAATTGCTGCTGCCGCCAAGGCAACTGCTGGAACTTTCATAGCAAAATATAATGCAGAACTACTAATTCCTTTTATTCCATCATACATATTAAATACCTCCCTTTTCTACTTCTTTTTCTTCCAGTCTCCGCCGAAAGACCATTGTACAAATAGTACAACACAGGTATCTCCGCTGATAGGACTGTTATCCCTTGTATAGTCATAAAATTCTCCACGAATACCTACATCTATCCCGCCCCAATCATTAATACCTAGATTTAGTGGAGTTTTTACTTTTACACCAACAAATAATGCTACTTTATTATCCCAGTAATCATAAGGCTGGTCACTTTGAACACCATATAAACCGATAAAAGTGTTGAAGGTAGATCTGGATTTATTAAAATTAAACCAATCGATTCCCTGTTCAATATATCCATTAAACTTGAGAACATCTTCCTCATCACAATCACTGGCAGTAATTGCTCCCCAGGATGAGAATGGGTAACCTAATGGTCCTCCTTTTTCTTCTGCACTTACATTTCCGACGAATGAACCGACAACCAAACAAATAACAAATAATAAAATTAATGTAATTTTCTTCATGATATAAATTCTCCTTTTTTTATTTTTCAAAATGATTTTTGAAAGTGGTAATTATTTTAAATAAAACTAAAAAACTAATACAATTTTTTTATAATATAAATCCTCCTTTTTTTATTTTATTTTTAGCGCATTCGATAAAGGTAATACCTCTACCCCTTTGTCAACAACGTACTTTACTATTTCCTCAAGTTTTTCAGCACTATATTCATATCTTCCAATCTCTCCATCTGTTTTAATTAAATGTAAAAAGAACACCAACCATGTTTTGTTCTTAATTGCGATATCAACCATTTCTTTGGCTTCATTAACAGTTGTTGTTCCTTTTAATTCAAAGGCAGAGATATAGAATGGGTCATCAATTAAGTTAATACCATTAGTATTAACAGAATAGTCTACATCCCATGCGGTTCTGTGTGATTGAAATCTTTCTTTAACAAATTTTATTACTCTATTATCAAAATCACCGTAAGGAGCAGCAAATGACGTTGGATTAAATCCATGTTCTTTTAAACATCTTATTGATTCGTCCAATTCAAAAATAATTTCTTCATCAGTAAGTTTTGTTAAATATGGATGTGTATGTGTATGAGCGCCTATTTCCCATCCATTTTTGAATAGAGTATCTATTTGATTCCAATTCATATAATAATCATTATATAATTCAACCATTTCTGTTATTATATATGACGTACCTTGAATATTATATTTTTTAAATATTGGTAATACTTCTTTGACAGTAGATACATGACCATCATCAAAAGTAAAACTAACTATAGGTTTAGATTTACCCACATCTTTTGCAAAAGATATACCATTCATCATAACTATTAATATCATTAACACAAATACGAATAATTTTTTCATATCTTTTCTCCTTTTAGTGTCCTTTATTCCATACTGTTAATGGTTCTTTTTTAATTAATTCTCTCCATAATGATCTCCAAAATATTACTGTATTTACTGGGATAATAATAAAATATGATGGTAGAGAAGTAATTACTTTCCATACCATATTTACTTGGAATCCTTTAATAATTGTAAAAATAGAGACAATTAACAAACCTATTAGAAAATATATTAATAACGTAACTACAATATTTTCTATCATTAAATAAATAACTATTGGTAAAATAAATGGAGAAATTATTCTCTCTATAAGACACCAATAAATAAACAATCCAATTTTCTTATTTTTATGAAAATTTTTTCTATGTATTAAAAAATTCTGAAAAAATCCTCTATACCATCTATCAATTTGATCTACAAATATTTTAAAAGTAGGTGGATCATATGGATAACAATAAGAATCTTGAACACAATAAATACGATATTTATTTAATATAAGTCTCCACGTTAAATCCATGTCCTCTGCTATACTTGTGGATTTAAATCCTCCCATTTTTTCAACTAAATTTGTTCTAAAAATAGAAAAACAACCTGATGATACCAAAATAACACCCATATTATTTTGGCCGGCTTTAAAAAGACTTATCCCAAACATATATTCAATAAACCTACCACGTTCCCATATTGTTTCAATTTTTGCTGGAATAACAAATCCACAGACAGATGCAGTAAGTGAGTCACTAAAATAAGGTAAAGTTTTTTCTATTGCTTTAGAATCAAGAGTTGTATCAGCATCAATAGTAACAAATAAATCAGTATCAATATACCCTTTTTCAAGAGCATATTGCTGACACGTTGCTTTTGTTCCTTGATTTTTATCAGTTTTAATAACTATAACTCCCATATCGGAAGCAATTTCCCCTGTATTATCTTGGGAACAATCGTCAACGACTACTATTTTATCTATTGATACGGATTGGTTTTGAATACTCTGAATGGTTTCTGCTATTGAATCTTCTTCATTATAGGCGGGAATTATAACACAGATGGTGTACTTTTTAGGCGGCTTAGTTGCAAATTTAGGTTTTAAACCTAACCACCATCGCCAACTAAATAGTCTTTTTAACATAACATAACCCCTTTATACGATTTAAAAAGGTAGGGGAGATTTCCCCCCCCCCTACCTATTTTTATTTCACGGCACTGGCCGGGAGCTATATATTACTATTATATTTAACTTTCAGTTTTGTGGTAAAGAAAATAAATTTGTTCTTCATGATTATCCTCCTTGATTGGCAAGTTTGTGGCGATTAATGTCTTGTATAATGGTTTCTGCCTTTGAATTTTATCACCCCCCCCCCTTCTTTATGTAATAGAATGGTTCTACCCCCTTATAAATCTTTTAGATGCTTTAATTGGGTTCAACATTTTGTGAACTTCCGGAGCAACCTTCTCAAGATGGGTGGCTTTAGGACACCAATACCCCTTATGCCCCTTTACAAACTTACGTTCCATCCACCAGATTTCAGGCTTTGGATAAACTTCACAGAGCTTCTCATCCCCTTCGATCTTTACATGCTCACACCCTTCGCATTTTTCGTGGATCGGATATATTTCTGTATGCATAACTGTTGCCCTCCTTTTTAAATTAAAAGCTCAGAGTTAATTACGTTAATATCCGTTGGACACACATTACTGTTTTTACTGATGCCAAACGTAAAATCAGCATCCTCTTCTTTATCGACGATGGAACCCCTTGCCTTGGCGTGCAAAGCTGCAAGGTCAAATAATGTTGGTTTATTGTCTAACATTGTAATAGCACGAAGAACATCTTCTATTCCTGCCTTGTTAGACTCAACATTATTACCTCCCCAGTGGTTAAGACTTGATGTTATAAGATCACACCATATAGCTTCTCTGTGTTTAAGATCAAACACTACAGGAACAGCATTTCTGGAAGCACAGGTTAAATCCATTTTGGATGCAACAGTTTTGGGATCGTATATTTCATTACTCCTTGGTTTTGCTCTTCCCATCCAACCGGCATAACACTTTGTATGCTCGTTAAAATTGGGACCGGCAAAAACAAAGACATTCATAACAACATAACGTATACCATGTTCATACGCTTGATCCATTGTTATATCGATAAATTCAGATGCCCCAGTAGGTGCCTGTACTATGTCCCCACTATGACATGCTTGGTATTTCTTTGATTTGAGGTTAGTGTAGGCAATTCTCTCAACCATTTTAAAATTACTGTCGTGCAGAGTTGCAGATAGATCGATATCCTGTCCTACCCAGTAGATGAAAAATCGAAGAGTATTAACTGAATTATTTTCTATCGGTAATCTGGTTCCTCTGGCTACAGTGTCTATACCCTTTGATACACTTCGTTGTTGTGCAGGTAACGGACATTTCTTCAACCATGGATCAATCCATACCTTTCCAAGTGGTTTAAGGCCAGAAAACTTCGATAGAAGACCCTCTACCATATAATAAACTGCAGTTTTTGAATTATTCTCTGATATAGTTCCAGGAATCTCAGGTATTAGAACTGCCTTCTGAGTATTACCCTTGGGAAACACAACACGCTTACCTAATGCATTTCTACCTTTAAAATGCCCAAGGAGTTGCATTAATACCCTCGTTGAAACAGAAGGTATTACATCTATGAAATCATCGACTACTTTACCACTTTCGTCGTTTCTTAACAGATGGTCTAACCTTCTTGCAAAATCACCCGGTCTCTCTTTCAACTTATTGGCCGCTCCCGAGAAGCTACCCCCGTCTATAAGTGCTTGTATTTTACTGTTAAAGGTTTTAATCTTTACGTTATTGCGTACTTTGTGTGCCATTAGATAAAGCTTTTCCGAATAGTCACCAACATGAAGATTATGAAATAACTTATTCCATTTGTTGCGATGACGCTGAATGTCTTCTTCTGTAGCAACCACCTCTAATGTTTTTATTAACTGCTTGCGGATACTTCTGGGTAAAGATTTGAACTTGGTATTACCGGCCAAAGAGATATCACCATCATTTATATATGTAACGACGCGTAAGATGTCTGTAGCTGTTTTTACCAGATGAGATATATCATCACCTCTTCTTACCAAACGTCCAGCTAGGAGGCATACAGTCTCTTTGTAGGGTATGTCTTTTGGGTATGGTAAATCTTTGTAGGTATTTAGGAAATGTTCTACTATTTCCTTATCGCCGGATGATAAAGAATCATTAGAACTTAAAAGGGTAGGGAACAAGTTTATAAATTGCTCCTCTTTAAGAAGGGTTATTGTCTTGAATTTAGTAAATTCAGAAAGGTCGAATTTTCTTGGGAGTTTGTGGGAACTTGGTTTCCATTCACCGCGACTCCAGTAGTGAAGCATAGCATTTACATATAACTCCCATTCACTCATTTCCATAACCCCTTGCGGGAAATTTGGATACATGGGTGTATAGTCAACGTCAGCTCCGACCATCTTCTTAATACTGTCTATACATTCAGCTGACAAAGAGCAAATTTTGTCAACAGAAAGCTTGCTTATACCTTTTACAAGGTCTTCAGATATGATAAAACCAAGTCTCATAAGCTCAGCATTGAGAGAGAAGGCTAACATTTCGTTACTTTCTGTTCCAACTTCGACGACTAAGCCTGACAATTTTCTTAAACAAATATCTGTTTTCATGATATCCTCCGTGCAAGGCGAGGAGATTACCAATGCTATTTTATCACCAATTGATTTGTAGAAGGAAGCATTGGTATAGCCTCGGAAAGAATTAAGGTAAAGGAGATTGTTAGTACTTGTTTTTTATCAGAAAAAGTTAGAAGGAAGTACTAACATAGCCTTTGAAATAGTAAAATAATAAGGAGATTAATAATGCTGTTTTAAGCTGGCGCTCTACCATCTGAGCTACATCCGCTAGGACGGCGAGACTCGAACTCGCGACCTCCAGCGCCATAGTTTAGAAGGAAGCACTATTATAGCCTTAAATTACGTTAATGGAGATTGATGATTCTAAAGCTGATATCAGAGCCACACCCGAGGGTTAAAACTACGGGCATGACGCCGATTAATTGTATAGAAGGAAGAATCACCATAGCCATTATTTTGGTAAGTATGTCCACCAACCAGTATCACTTACTTTATTCAACGCAAACCACCTTGTTTTCAACCACATAGATGTTTTAACTAGATGATAATGTCCGAAAAACCACAAACTCGGTTTATACCTCCTAAGAACGTATGACAAAGCATGACATGAGGGGTCATTAAACTTTTCTAACCAGTATGGGTCACGTTGTCGGTAATCTCCAGAGGCTTTAAATAGATCTCTTTTAAATTCCTGTGGAGAAGTATGACTGATTACAATATCGATATCTACATCTGGTAAATTATAAATATCTTTTTGTTTAATTGTTTCTTCTGGAAACCAGTCATACCTGTATTGTCTATATTCCTTATCTATTGAATGTGCACCTCCCATAAACAGTATTGTTCGACCATCTGGTAATTTAAGAGTTGAACATTTCGGCATATAGAAAACGCTAGGCATTACTTCTACTTGTATCGGGTTGTCTGAGGTAGCTTTCAACTCTAAATCTTCCCAATCTTCGTGATTACCAGGGCAAAAATAGATCTTAGTATTTCCAGGTTTGATACCGTACTGATCCCAAGGTAGTTCTCTTCGTACACCACTTAACCATGGTTTATCTGGTGGTGGGGAGTAAAAATTTGGATCATTTTTGTATTTACCTGAGGAGATATGAGTGGTGTTATGAAATTTAGGCCACCACCCAAAATCTCCTACTTGCAGGACAATCGATGGCTTTTTTGTAGAGATGATACTATTTAGTTTTCCCCACGTTGCGTGAGTATCACCAATTATAATAACATCTCTATCAAATTCTATACCTATTTGTCTGAAATTCATTATACAACAGGTAGACCAGTAGCTATTGGTTTCCCAACTGCCATTGTTTCTTTTCTGACGACGTTGGCAGCCTTTTTATCGTATTTGGCCTCAATACCATCGGTAAAATGTCTCAACTGTTTGGCTATATCTGATGGAATGACATCTGATTCCCGAGAGGTTATGTTATTCCCATCAAATGTAATACCATCACCAAGGCCTCTAATGACTGCAGTCATCTTTCCTATTTTCTTGGAAAAGGCAATTTCCACATCTTTAGGTTGATTGGCAGTCATAAAACTGGCAAGCTGATTGGAGAAGACACTGAATAAGTCTTTGTAGTTTTCTATGGCCTCAATCTTCGTAGGCATTTTACCTACCATCTTTGGGTCATGGATAGATTTGACGAAATCGGTGAACAATTTATGTAGTTGTTCATTTTCAGGAATATACTGCAATTCCAGTCGTTTGGACCAGCCGATGTATAGTTCGTCTTTCAGTATAAAACCAATAAGACAGCCGTAAGGAATACCACTGCATATTACCCTTTTTTTCTTCCAGGGCACGTCTTTTAGGATTGTACCACTTGTATCCCTAACCGGCACTTTCGCTAAGCCAACAGTAGGTTGCTTGCGAAGATATTTGATTGTTGTGTCACCTTTAAGAATATATTCAGCCAATTGAACATTTCCATTAGTCAGGTCTATTTCCATCATTTCATTTTCCTCCTTTATAATTTTACAAATTATAATAGATATGCGACTTATTTTCTAAACAAGTCTCAACCTTCCTTGTGTAAAGCCATGAACTTTTCATAAAGTTTACTGTTATGGGTATCACCTTTGCTTAAATATGCTATACCTTCATATCCAACGTAAGAGTCAGTGGTTAATCTTTCGGTAGACCAGTAATATTCTATCTTCCTTTTTCTGAAGAGCTCTGCATAGTTTTTTACAATTGTCTTCCAGTACTTAAACGTGTCAGCTATATATCTTTCGTCGCCCGGCTTCAGGGATGAAGCACTTATCTTATTGGTAATTTTGACAAGATCATCATATGTTTTAAAATTCTCAAAATGATCTAGTTTTCCTATTCTTATCAGAAGGATATATAGAGATATTAAATATGGTGCTTTTATCCACCTCCTTGAGCTGAGAAAATAGTAAACTTTTATAGAATCCTTGCCTGTTTTTACTTCGTATATCTTGGTGAGGGGCCATCCGGCCATCTTTTCGTAAAAGTGTAAAAGGTTAACACCTTTTTCTATCCATTTTTGATTAAGCAATTTGTTTGCCGTTACTACACTTTGATCTCCTGCGCTAGCGTCCCATTTTAACAACATGTGGGCTTTATCCGTATTAATTGTATCTAAATCAGATGATATGCTGGAGAGTAGCCCTTCTCTACATGAATGAAAGCCCTTTTTTGCTTCTACTACATTATTTTCTGGAGAAGAAAATGTAGCTAAACCAAATGAGAAACTGGAGTAATTTGAAGGAGTAAGTTTTGATGGTCCATATGAAAGATTCTTCATGGTCATATTCCTTTCGTTATAGATAGATTATATCTTCTCTAATTATTATTTTATCTGGAAAACTATTTTCTTCTCTAATTGCCTGTTCAAGTGCGTCATCCATCACCTCTGAAAAATTATCACCCGAGATAGTTCTTACTCTTACTGAACCAGTAGCATGTGTTATATAAACTCTATATCTTACCATCATTTCTTGTTTCCATCTTTTTTTAAAATTATCAAGAGCAGCATCGCGTTTTTTATTTTCATATTCTTCGGCGTAAATTAATATCCATACAAATAAGAAAAAGCATATTACTACTGTTAGGAGAAGCATCATTATGCAATTAAACCCTTCCTTTATAACCGGGCTGATTGTTTAGATAGTCAAGAATTTCTTGCTCTTTTTTGTATCTCATAAAACCATACATGTCTTCGTTAGTGAATGGTGACTTTTCTATCTCTTCTAACGGCAATGCCGTTCCAAAATCACTTCCGTCCGCATATTCTTCTTCAAAGAGAAAGTTATCGCTGAATTTAGTTCTTGATATTATAAAAGACACTCTCTTCTCGATCCAAATACCATAATTCGAATTTCTTGCATCTATTTTGTAGAGATAACAGTCTTTTAAATCTTTCATTCTACTACCCACCCTTTATGTTTTTCGCTATATCTAAGTACAGTATCGGGATAAATGAATATACCGTCAGGACTGTAAACTCTGTTGTAGTTAAAACCTAAAGCTATACATAGATTTTCTATTTCGTTTTGTAATGGAAATATAACTACACCATCTTTTATTTCGTATGTTAGTGTCTCTCTCATTTTTTCTTTAACTCCAGACATTTTTTTTGTAATTTTTTATACTTTGACTGGTCGGCAGCTAATAAACTTATACCTTCGTTATAGTATAAACTACTGTTAAGTTTGCCAGTGCTCCAATGATATCTCTTTGATTTACCTTTGAATAGCTCATCATAGTTACTTATCAGAATATTCGCCATATTAATTGACTTATGAATATGCATGGCGTCATTAAAAGTATTTCTTTTAGCACTACAAACTTTTTTTAGTTTTGCAACTATCGTTTTATGGTCAGCTTCGTTAACTATGGTGTCAGTTAGCCATGGATATTTCCCGAGCCTTATCAACAGAGTATACAAAGATACCAAATATGGGGAAACACCCCACTTGCGATTAGCTATAAAAAGTACTGAAGGAATATCTACAGACTTTCTTTTGTCATTAGCTGGTTTTATTTTGCTAAGCGGCCATTTATGGTAACGTTCAAAAGAATTTACCAGTTTTAATGATCTTGTCATTTTATCTAATAATCCAGTGTCTGAAGTGCGTCCGCCAAATGTAATTAATACATAGAGTCTGTTAGTATTAATTTCAGAAAATCCTTCGCCTGATCGAGTTCCATTATGTTTATGTCGGATATTTGCGCAAAAAGTTTCTCTACAACCGGTAAATCTACCACCGGCAACATTTAGATTGTTATCTACATGCAACATGTAGTAACCATTATAATTAGTTATTGTTTTTGGAAATGTAAGTAGTAAAACGTTTTTCATAATAATTATTTCCTTAAAGTCTTATTATATGATTTATGATAGCACCTGTTCCGTAAATAATACCTTCAAGAAGATCCTTTATATCTTCTTTATTTTCTTTTGATAAAATTTCAATCTCATCTAAATGAGCAGGATAATAGTCCCAAACATCAACAGAAAGGTTAACACAACCTTCTGAATAATATTTGTCTAGATTGTTATGAACGTGTCCGTGTAGGTTAATAACTCCTTCTATTCTTCTTGGCCGATGGGAGAGAATTATACTGTTAGAGACAACTATATCATTTCTGAAATATCTTTCAAAACCAGCTCTTTTTTCCCAGAAGGTTTTTGTTCTTCTATCATGGTTACCTTTTATTAGAATTATATTACCATTTAACTGGTTAACAACATCTACTGTATCTTTAGGGCCTCCCAGACTAAAGTCACCAAGATGAACTACAATGTCTCCCTTTCCAACGGTCTTATTCCATCTCTCAATCATCACTTTATTCATTTCTTCCCAGGATGAAAACGGACGGTCACAATATTTAATAATATTCTCGTGAAAAAAATGGTGGTCGGATGTCAGATATATTTCCATCTGGCTAAGAGCATCCTCCTCTATTATGGTACCTTATTCTTTTTTGGTCAGAAATTTTTAAATTAATTATATCTGGTAGAAGCCTTTGACAGGAACTACAATAACCTGGGTCACCGGTGCCAAAAAAACTATTACTTGTTTTACATCCTGGACATTTGAAGGTGGTTTCTACCGCATCCTCACAATCTGTGCACACATCAACGTATCCAGCGTAACTGCCCATAATTGAAAAATCATCCACACACTTTGTACATTCTTCAGAATAATGAGGTCGTTTTTCCTCTCGTATTACTAGCATGTCATTCTTCCTAAATGATAGTTTTTACGTTCTAACTCATTATATATCATCTCCAATATATCCGGCAGCAATCTATTACAATGACCACACGATATAGGAGCACTAATACCTATAAATGAGTCTTCCTTTTCACAATTAGGGCAAACATATTGCGTTTCAACTTTCTTAGTTTCGATAGTTATCTTCAACATTAATTATTTTCTCCAAGAATATTAGTATGATATTCCACCCTCGCTTCCTCATTTTTTATTAAATTTCTAGGGACGAATGGGAAGGTGGTGGCACAATAAATACATTCTTTTTGAGCTATACTATAGAAATTAATGGGTTTTCCACATTCCGGGCATTTAAACCGCCATAGAGGACTAAAATTATTATTTATTTCTTCTGTAGTTATAATTAGCATATTAAACCCCGCTATTACTTTGCTATATTACCTTTTGCTGCATCTTATGCAATTAAACAATTATTATGATACAGAATACGAGCAACTAAGATATTTAACAGGCTATTAGCGTCTATCAGTGGTTTACCGCACTTATAGCATATAGTTTGTGAACTACCGCGAAAAGTTATTTCGGTTTTACAATGAGGACAATCAAACTTTTTTAACGAAGTTAGCCCAAAAAGTTCCTGTTTATCCGTTATCTTTATCATGAAGCTGCTCCGCTTTCATCTTAATAATAACCATGTCATCATCTGGTTCTACTATGAACCAACTGTAAACAGGATTTTTGCCCATAATTCGTTTTTCTACTATGGCCGAGTTATACTTAATTATTCTGTTCCTTAAGTCTATAATAAACTTACCAACATTTTCCTGATATCCTTGATACTTCAGATCAGTAAAAGCTGCTTTACCCATATCAATCACAGCATAATTACTATAAACTTCGATTGCTGAATGGTATTGCTCCTTTGTAGCACTATAAAATGCGCGTTCTGTGAGATAACTGTTGTATGACTCGTGCCAAGTAACACAACAAATTACAACTAAGAATATAGTACATACTACACCGGCAAACATACCATTACTTTCATTACTGTATCTCCAAGAAGAGTAGATAATTACTACAGCAATAATTAATAAAGCTAATATTATAATCATTTTAACACCTCTGTGATTTTATTTAACAGTTTTATCAAAATTCTTTTTATTCCGATCGCTTCGGTTAAATCGTTTAAAGCTTGTTTAAAATCCTCAATGTCTTCCTGTAATGTTGACATTTCCTCTCCTTTTGAGATATCGTCTTACCTCTCTTCCATTTTTGAACCCCCCGGTTTTGAAGAATTCATCAACGAATTTCTCAGTATGAAAACCTTTAATATTATACATAACACTGTTATAATAGCCAGAAGAAGGCACAGAAGTTAGCATTTTAATACGGTTTATCGGTCTATTTGCTACCGTATGAACTACCGCTCTTTTAGATAGATCTATCTCAATCTCATTTGTTACATCGACAACTCTGTAATTAGCATAGCGATGTAGACCAACTACAAATTCAGATAACATTAGGTAAAAATAATCGGATGGGTGTTTAATATGTGTTACTACACCATTTAAATATCGACCCTTCGTCCTTATAACACCATAAAAATTAGCAAAGCCATATAGACCAAATGGTCCCCGTTCAAAATTGTTTAAGTTTGTTGGTACGAGATCTCTATGTACTTCTCTCATATTACGCCCTTCCCAACCTTCTGGGTATAGTAAGCTTCCATATCCGAACACATACACGTCGTGCTTCTTGAATAGTTTTATTATATTAGACGTTGATACTGCAAACTCATTCTTTAGTACTGGCTTCCCTGAAATACTTACTTCCATTTTTCGGCTCCTTACTTGGTTAAGTGGGTTTTCTTGTTGATAGCCCTTCAAAACTGTATACTTTTTCAGGGCTCTTTACCGGTCTCCTTTCTTTTCTTTCCATGTCCATATAATACTTTACACCATTTAAAGTTACTACTGGTAATTTTTCTAAATATTTCTTATCAGGTTTGTCTATCACGCATTTCCTTTTTTTCGGCGTTTGCTTCTTTTTCCTTCCTTCGGATGCTTCTACTTTCATTTTGTTCAGATCTTCCCAGCTTATCCGAGTAAATTCCTTCATATTTGCAAATTTTACTTGATCTGTCAAACCAGCGTAGTACCCATTTATTTCTAGGCCCTTTTTAGTTATTCTGACCACAATCCCAGACGTTATACCACCAATTATGATAGTGCTATCTTTCTCTTCTATGTCATGAAAAATAGGTCTTGGGCTTGATATGTAATCGCTCATTATGTTTTAAAAACCTTACAAAAAGGGCATGCTGTGCATCTATATTCGATAAGAGGTGAGCCATTGGGTATATGGCGCTTAATCTTAGCACCGCATTTGGGACAAATACCTACCCGGCAACCCCGTAAATACCATTCCTTCTTCTCTTTTTCATTCCTTAATTTTTTTTCAGCTTGTATAATTTTCTGGTATATCTCATCAGAACTGTAGTTATGTTGTTTTAAGCATGGCTCATTTTGTTTGATTTCTTCGGCACATTTTAGGACGGTCTCTTTTGATAACCTCATTGTTATAACATCGCAATGTGGCCGCTTGCCTGGTTTAGCAAACAAAACATTATTGTCAACTACTGCATAAGTTTCCATCATTTTTTCCTTATTTCATTTTTTGTTACGGTGTGTCTTCCGTCAGCTCTTAATCTGTTTGCACAGCTTGTGCATAACCCAATTTTCCGATCAAATTCAATAAAGTTATAAATTGAAGGAAATCCATAGTTGTTACAATTAGGACAGAGGTAACTGGTTTCTATCCATTCTTTTTCTAAAGATTTACGGTCATTCATTGTCTTTTGTAGATCCATTTCTTTAATCGCTTCAACACATTCCAAAACTATCTTCTTTGATAAAGTTATTGCCTGACCGTCGTAACCTATCCGATTGCTTGGTTTAGCAAATAAAACGTGTTCACCGGTTATTGCATAAGTTTCCATTATTTTTCCTTATTGGAGATTTATATGTGCCAGTGTGTTGTTACACCAAAAGTACTC
>SOIY01000162.1 GCA_004376785.1 Candidatus Stahliibacteriota bacterium
GGTGTATTGAATTTACCAAGTATTTGACTATAATAACACCATGGAAATCATTGAATCAATAAAACAAGCAATAGCAAAAAAAGATTTTCAAAAACTTGAAGATCTCTGGACTGATATGGTGCTGGATAAACAGGTACATTTAAATGATTTTTTTGAAATAACCAAGGACCTAAAAAAATTAAATGAATCTGAACGTGCACTTCTTCTCTTAGAAATGCTTGCTATGCATCTTGAATCTAATAACGAATATGCCAAAGCGATTGAGGTATACAAAAATATGGTTTACCATGTGCGCGATGATACCGAAATCAGGAAAAAAATCATAAATCTTTATAAACTACAATATAAAGAAAGTGAACATCTGGATGAATACCTGAAAATTTCCGGGTTTAAAGAGACGGGATCGATATTTAAAGCAATTGAAAAACTTGAGGAGTTTTTAAAATATGATGTTGGTACATATTTCTATTTTGAACGCTATGGTACAGGTGAAGTCATTGAGGTAATCCCATCAAAAAAAGAGATAGTGATCGATCTTGAGAAGAAAAAAAGGCATTTCCTCACCCTTGATATTGCCCGTGGTTTACTTATGCCTCTTAATAAGGAACACTTTCTTTATATAAAACATAAAAATATCGACGATTTAAAAGAAATGGCATTGGCAGACCCTGTTGAACTAATTAAATTTATGTTAAAGAGTTTCCAGGAACCATTAACTGCATCACAGGTCAAGATGCATTTACACGGTATAATTGAAAAGCAGGAATTAAATAAATTCTGGGAAAAGCTACGAAAAAAACTGGAAAAGAACAATAAAATAAAAATTTCTGGCAAAACTGCCAAGACCTATACCTATATTGAATCTAACTTAGATAAGATTGAAATAGAAATTGCTGCATTCAATGAGGCTACTGAGCAAGAAAAGTATCTGTTTGCTGAAGAATATGCAAAAAAAATGCCGGCGGTCTTCAAAAGAATTTTACCTGGATTAATTGAAACAGGAAATAAAGTTTTTAAACAAGAACCAGCACTGGCATTGGATATATTAATGCTGTGCAATGATTTAAAAACAGAAGCCAATCTATCATATACTGCTGATACAATTCTCGATATGCAAAGCCCGGAGGACATCGTTAAAAAATTGAATAATTTCGAACACCAGATAATTTTATTAAAGTTAATAAAAGAAAAAAATCCTGAAGAGTGGACAGATATTTTTAGAAAACTCATATTTACTGTTAATAATTTTAAATTACTTGATGATATTGCAGAGAATCTAAAATGTGTTCCTGACAAATTAAAAGATATTTATTACACTATTTTCTCAGTGCCCAAGCAATATCCGCAGCAGTTCCTATGGATGCTTAGAAAAATGCAAAGCGGTGATCTTCAGGAATATCTAAATATAAAGTTTATTCCACGGTTGATTGATAGTCTGAATTATGTAAAAGGTATTAAAACAGTTGTGAATAAAATTCTATCCCTGGAGAATTTTGATAGGATATTAAAACAAGCAAAGGATGAAGATGCAAGACGTATTTTAGAAATAATAAATAACAATGAGGTTTTAGAAGATTATAAGAAAAAAGATTTCTTGAGAATTATTGAACATCACTTTCCTCATCTTATTGCCAAGAAGATCGATATAATCTATACAACCGAAACAGCATTACTTAAAAGAAAAGAGGAGTTGAATAAAATCATCACAATTGAAATTCCTGAAAACAAAAAAGAAATCAGTCGGGCAAGAGAATTCGGCGATCTTAGTGACAACTTTGAATATAAAGCAGCAAAAGAGCGACAGGATCAGTTATATCAAAAAGCAAGAATTATTGAATCTGAATTACAGAAGACCAAGATTATTGATCCTGCAAATATAAGCACAGATAAAGTGGATATCGGTACCAAAATAAGATTGAAAAATCTACAGGATGGTAAACCAATACACTATACAATATTGGGTAGATGGGACACTGACCTGGAGAAAAATATTATCTCCAATGAAGCACCCGTTGCAAAATCGCTTCTCAATAAAATCCCTGGCGATCACATAACAATAAACGAAGTTGAATACGAAATTGTCGAAATAGAAAAAGGGTTATAAGAATGTCAAATTACAAATGCCAAATGACAAAT
>SOIY01000247.1 GCA_004376785.1 Candidatus Stahliibacteriota bacterium
AGTGAGGTTAGGTCGGTATTGAAAAACCTGTAATTGATTTGAAGCTTTCCTGGGTTTCCTCTGTTACTTTTTTCTTGGCATCATTGAATGCTGCTAATATAAGATCCTCAAGCATTGAAATATCTTTGTCTTCAAGAATTTGCGGCTCGATTTTGACTGAAATAACAGTTTGCTCGCCATCCATTTCAATCCTAACCATACCACCTCCAGCACTACCTTCAACTTTTACTTTACGTAACTCTTCTAATAATTTAGCCTGTAATTTTTGTGCTTCTCGCATGATATTCTTCACCCGTTCCTCCTGTCTCTTTATTCCTTCACCTAACTTCCTCACCATCAAACAAAACTTTTATTGTCTTTATTAAATTATCCTCTTCTTCCTTATATTGAACAATTTCAATGTTCAAAGTAAAATCGGTGTTCATTAAATTTTTTATAATAGACTTCAATTTATCCTGACTATTCATTAACTGGGTTTTAGCAAACTCATTTTTTACGGAAATAGTAATATTATTATCACTCTTTTTTATATCTGTCTCATGAATGATTCCCGCTAATTTTGGACTACTCTTCTGCAAACCCGAGAATAACACTTCTTTTATATCTGCATTTTCATTCGGACATGAAGAAGAAGTCACCTTACTATTATTCCTCTGTTTCTCGGTCTTGGTTAAACAACGTACTAATTGGCTAAAAAGGATTTCAATTGCGATTCGAGCATTCACTGATCTTTTTACGATTTCTTCAAACTCCAGACAAATCTTGATCATATTTATAATTTCATCTTTACTTAATTGAATTTTCTGCAATACCTCGATTTCTTCGTCATTCAATTCAAGAAATTCCCAGGGTACGCCAGTCCTGATTAAAAGAGCTGCGCGTAGATAATTAGTGAACCCACGATAAATTTCTATTGGATCTGCGCCATCTTCTATTCCTTTATTAAGCATCACAATTATTTTGCCTAAATCCTTAGTCAAAACTTCATCCAAAAGTCTAAAATAAAAATTACTTCCTAAAAATCCGATTAGTTTAAAAACATCTTCTTCAACAATTTCGCCATCAATAAAAGATACTAATTGTTCAAGAATACTCTCTCCATCTCGGATGCTTCCATCAGCCCGGACTGCAAGATAGTGCAATGCGTGTTTAGTTATTTTAATTTTCTCTTTGTCAGCAATCTTGTTGAGTCTTGTAGTAATCTCTTTTACAGAAAGCCGCTTAAATGAAAATCTCTGACAGCGTGAAAGAATAGTGGTTGGTATTTTCGTAGGATTAGTTGTAGCAAATACAAAAATAACCGCTGGGGGCGGTTCCTCAAGAGTTTTTAATAAGGCATTAAATGCATAATCGGTCAGCATGTGAACTTCGTCAATAATATATATTTTATATCGACCGTGCAATGGCGCATATTTCACACCTTCTCGTAAATTCCTTATTTCATCAATACCACGATTTGACGCTCCGTCGATTTCTATAACATCAAAGCTTCTACTAAGAGTAATTTCCCGACAGGATTGACATTCCTGACAGGGATAAACAGTTGGTCCTTCAATACAATTTAAACTTTTCGCAAAAATTCGGGCAGTTGTTGTTTTACCAACCCCGCGCGGACCAGCAAAGAGCAAGGCGTGGCCTATTCTGCCACTCTTTATTGCTCCTCTTAACGACAGCACAATATGATTCTGTCCTGTCAATTCATCGAAATTTTGAGGACGGTATTTTAGTGAAATTACACGATGAGAAATAATCACCTCACTATGCTCGGCAAGAGCCAAATCCCAAAAACCAAATCCCAAAAACCAAATTCCAAATAATGCTGCGCGCGGTTGGAATTTGGTGCTTGGAACTTGGAACTTTCCAGATTATTATACATATACAGATAAAGAAATGATAGACCGCATAAATTTCTTTTCACATTAACTCCCTAAAATTTGCTATCTCGAATCCGGTCGCGCAACTCCCTTTGCCAGCCTTTTCAGGAACAGTAAGACGAAGAGCTCAGACCAGGCTTACTTATGACCAGCCCTTTCCTACTTACCGCTGCTTCTTTCCAGATCTGACGGGGTTTATAGACGGTACCATCATAAGACCCAATCCTCATCACCCTTCAACTTCTTGCTGTTGCCCCTAAAAATCCTGACTCAAATGGAGTATTCGACCCCGCATAAGCGGATTTCGGGTCATCCGCCTGAGGCGGATTTCAAGGCACCGCTGACTCCCCGCCTAGCACGACCGGTTTTATCTTGCGAAATCAGTCTTATCAAACAAAAATTCACTCGGCCTGATACCACATGTACCAATACCTCTTCGTACCAATTCTGTTTGGAAAATTTCTATATTTTTCAGGTTAATGTCTGACAATCTTTGATATTCTGGTATTCTTATATTTAGTGATAGTTCACCATCATCATACCAATCATTGATCTCAATTATAACTTTCTTGACTATGGCAGGATTTTTTGTCATATAACTTAGTGTTGCATCTACCGCGTTCTTAATCCTGATCCCTGCCAATCGATTTTCATCCTTGAGAAAACTTTTGCGCATCACAATTGCCGCATAAGGCATTGTCGGAATCACAAAATAAGAGATTAAACCCTGAAACAATACCTTATGATTTTGATACACCATATACCCACGATACGGATCAAGAAGATACAAGGCGTCTACTTTTTTATCTACAAAAGCAGAAGTAATTTCTTCAACCTGAAGAGGAACTCTCTCAACGTCAGTTATCTCATCTTCTTCCAGTTTGGTAAGAATAAGATTGACAATATACTCATCATTTGCCAAATAACCCAATCGCTTGCCTTTAATATCCTTTAATCTTCTTATCTTCGATTTTTCAGGTATAATAATAGCATCTAAGACCTTACCCGATTTTAGTTCAATAGACCCACACGCCTTCAATGTATCGCCGTTATAACTGGGTGATATTAAAAACGAGTACCAAGGAACAACCACAATATCATATAGACCATCTTTGATACCCTGTAATGGATCACCTGTAATCTCAATAAGTTCAGGTTCGATCTTTTCTATAGCAAAATACCGCCTCAATGTATCCTTTTTAGCCACATAAAATGGTAACGAGCCATAAGATTTATCAACACCTATTTTAATTTTTGAAGGTAATGATTCTTTATATTGCGGATAACCAACAACAAACAACAAAGCTACAACTCCGATAACGATCAAAACATTTAATAATCGCTCCCTTGCCTTAATACTCATTATTGCTCCTTTTGAAGTTTTTCTGCCTTCTGCAGATATTCAAAAGACTTATTGTTATTACCCATTTCACGATAGACGTATGCAAGATTTGTCATTGCATCAATATTTTTCGGATCGAGCACAAGAACCTTACCCTCGTAAATATCAATTGCTTTATTGTAATCCTTAAGCTGCGTAAAGCAAACTGCGATGTAGAACCATGCATAAAGATCATCATCTTTCATTTCTGTTATTTTTTCGAAGTAACTAATCGCCTCTTGATATTTTTGGGTTTTAATCAGCACCTCACCAGTATAGAATAGAGCATCAAAATCTTCGGGCATTAATTCAAGACACTTAACCAAATTCTCCAGAGCAGAACCATCATTTTTAAGATTGTAGTATGCCATTCCTGCTCGATAGTAAGTTCGTGACATACCCTCGGTAGTTTTATAGAATTTATCAATACTCCCCTTCATAGCATTTAATCCTGCATCAATCCCCAGCTTTACCTTTATCAATTCATCCAAATCATCTTTTTTCTCTCCAACCCATAATATAATAATCTCCTGTGCCAAGTTTTTGTCAATTTCAGGAAGGTTCTGAAAGATTATTTTTGCAACTCTCTTATACTTGATTTCATAATATTTAATAGCCTCATCAAATTTCACAATGGCTGAATCGTATAACCCCTTTTCAAACAATGCCTTTCCAATAAGAAAATATGCATCAGGATTCTCCGGATCAATACTCAATGCTTTATTATACGCCTGACTTGCCATTTCCTTATTACCTAATTTATCATAGATGCCGCCTCTAAGAATGTATATATTCACATCATCAGGATCTAAGATTTCGCAAAACCCGATATCTTTCAATGCCTCATCGTATTTCTTATCTTCCATTGAGGCAACAGCAGCATTATAAAAAGTTTGCCAGTATACAGAAATGTTATTCTTATCTTTTAGCATCCAGTTAACGGCTTTCACTGAATCGGTTTTAATACCATCCTGAAATGCTTTACTTGCGCCAATCCAATCACCGAGCCCAATCTCCACCTTTGCTAAAAGACAATACAATTCATAATCACCAGGGGTTTGTTGGAGACCGACCAAAATCTGTTCTTTTGCCTTCTCGTATTCACCTTGGTCAATATAGATTCTTGCTGCATTTTTTGTTGGGGCTGGACAGCCAACAAATAGGACTACCAGGGTCAGCAGAATTAACTTCTTCATCTTACCTCCTTACCAATAATTTTATTTAAATTTTCATGAAAGTCAAGAGCCAGATATAACCAACAACGAATAACCAATCATTAAACTGCCTCTTGATTTTTCTTGTAATTGACCTAAAATATGCGTATGATTAGTTCTGCCCTCAGTCTTATGTTTATCTTAATCTGTAGACCAATAATTATAGATTCTATAATATACACTGTAGATGTACATAAAATGGAACTGAAGGAGCAAATATTAACTGGAAGTGTCATTGATTACAGTATGGATGATTATCTATATGTGCTTACAAATCGCTATCTATATAAAATTGATCACAAACATCTCGCAATAAACGACCGCATTCCTTTACCACAAAGATTTAATTATCTAACCACAAACAACGAAAACATTATATTAATCACAACAGATGAAATAGTAATCATTGATAAAACCAATCTTGCCTTTAAAAGAGGCATCGGGATTGAACGTGGCGACTACCGCCCCATTATTCCTTCTCAACAGCTGAATATATTAGAGGAAAATCATGTTATCCATCTTATTACTGATACAGAAACAAAAACTATTATAAAAATTCTTGATTTAAACAATGGAAGTCTCTTGAAAAAAGTCTGTGTTAATAGAATTTTGTCTTATGAATATGATCCAAAGAATAAGACATTAACAACATTTGATATCGATAATAGATTAATCATCTATGATATTTATTTAAATAAAAAAAGAGTGCTAAATTTGGAATTTGATGTTAAATGGTTCAGCAAATACGAAAACGGCTTTATAATCTACAACAAATATGGGGTATTTTTTGTAAATTCATCCGGGGAATTAATAGATTTCCAGGCGATCGCCATCAAGCAAAATAGAACTAGTAACAATTTTATTCTTTTAACTGAAAAAAGTATTGTGTACCTCGATTCTTTAACTTTTAGACCAAAAAGAGTTCTCCGGAGTAATAAAAAAATTGTAAAATTGTTTCTGACGGATCATCCAAACTATGCTATTGCGATTGACACTAATTATAATTTTTATTTTATTGATATTAATGACATGACAATGAACCCAATAGTAGAAAGAGAAGCTGTAATTGAAGAAGTTATACCTCGTGTTGCAAGCACTGATTCACTCTGGTATTTTCAGGTTGGAGCATTTGTAAGTTATGATAATGCCGTAACCATGTATAATAGTATTAGACAGAATAGCATACCTGTTTTTATTGATTCAACTAACCTCTATCGCATTAAATTTGGTGGTTTTCAAGATAAAATTACTGCAATAGAAATTGTCGAAAAAACCGATCTCAATGGCTGGTTTATTTTTCAGAGAAAAATTGAACAAAACGGTTCTATGGAATTCCATGTAGGTTTGGACAAATATATTTTTGAGGATGGGATAATAAAAAGGAAGTAAAATATGAAAAAAATAATTAAAACAGCAAATGCACCGGAAGCAATTGGTCCTTATTCCCAGGCAGTTGTGGCTGGAGATTTTGTTTTTACTGCAGGACAGATAGCTATTTCTCCAGAGACCAATAAGTTGATCAATGGCAATGTTGCTGAACAGACAAAGCAGGTGCTGGACAATCTGGAGGCGGTTATTAAAGCATCCGGCACTAAATTATCTTCAGTAGTTAAAACAACTGTCTATCTCATAAAACCTGAGGATTTCGCACCCATGAATGAGGTTTATGCTACATATTTCAGCAACGAACCACCTGCCCGCGTCACAGTTTTTGTCAGTTCGTTACCCAAGGGTGCTCTGGTAGAAATCGATGCCACTGCTAAATTATAGCGCTGTTGAAAAAAAACTGGGCATAAGATTTAAGAGACGGAAGTTCTTAAAACTCGCTTTTACCCATTCGTCATTTTTGCAAACACAGCATAAAATAGCCCAAAAATCGAATGAAACCCTGGAGTTTCTTGGCGATGCGGTTTTAGAATTAATAACTAGAGAGTATCTTTTGCGAAAATTTCCTGAGGCAAACGAAGGAGAATTGAGTGAATTAAAAAAAATGTATACCAGTACAGATGCATTATATAAAACTGGCAAAAAACTTGGTCTGGGAAAATTCTTACTAATGGACAAGGGCGAGGAATTAACCGGAGGACGAAACCGACCATCTAATATTGCTGATTGTGTGGAAGCAGTTATTGGAGCACTTTATCTTGACCGTGGATTAAAATATGTCGAAAAATTCCTATGTCGTATATTATTTAAGAAAAGAATAATTAAGCAAAAAGACCATAAATCGCTTTTAAACCAGTGGACAATGCAAAAGCAATATGTTATTTATTATAAGATCAACAAAGAACAAGGCCCACCACATCATAAAATATTCCATGTTAATCTTTATATAAATAAGAAAAAGGTAGGACAGGGATCAGGTAATACAAAGAAGAAAGCTGAGCAGGAAGCAGCCAAGAATTTCCTTCAGGGAAATGCTAAATTAAAAATATCAAATGTCAAATGAAT
>SOIY01000284.1 GCA_004376785.1 Candidatus Stahliibacteriota bacterium
AGCTACAACCTTGTTAACAAGACCAATCCTCATTGCCTCCTGGGCATCAATCAAATCGCCAGTAAATATCAGCTCTTTTGCCTTACCAACACCAACATATCTTGCCAGACGCTGGGTTCCTGCATGTCCAGGGATCAATCCAAGTTTTACTTCAGGCTGGCCAAATTTAGCCTTTTCTGAGGCAATCCTTATATCACATGCCATGGCAAGCTCACAGCCAGAACCCAAAGCATAGCCATTCACTGCCGCTATAACAGGTTTTTCAATATTCTCTATATACGATAAAACACGCTGACCAATCTGGCTATACTCCCTTGCCTTTAGAGAATCCATCTCAGCCAATCGTGAGATATCAGAACCTGATACAAAAGATTTGCCTTCGCCAGTGATAATTATCACCAAAATATCCTTATTATCATTAAATTCTTTCACTGCTTTTTCAATTTCAAGAATTGTCTCAATATTAACTGCGTTGAGAACATCAGGACGATTAATCTTCACAATCCCTATCTTGCCATCAGTTTCGTTAATTATATTTTTATAAGCCATTTATGCCTCCTTTTTATGTACACAGATTACACAAAATAATAACACAGCACAGAATACTCAGAAAATAAATATTACCTCTCCATTTTTTTTTGTAACAAATTATTATAAAATCTCAATTCCTCTGGACCATTTCTACGCAGTTTTCAGGACATACATCAGTACAAAGTCCACAGCCATAGCAATTGTCTCTAATTACGACCAACTCATCATTCGCCAATTTTCTGGCATTGAAATAACAAACCTCTACGCACTCACCACAATTACTACATTTATCTTCATCTGTCTTCTCAATAAACTTTCCCTTATCACATTTCTCATTGGGCTCCAAAAAATATTCACAACAGTCATCACAGCAAAAACATATACCGTCAATCTCTGACATATTTTCTAAATTCCTGAAAGGTCTGGTTACTAAATGATTTTCCTTTGTTTCCTGAAAGATTTTTTGCACCTCAGATAAGGAAACATTTTTAGTTCCCGAACCTCCAGAGGAACTTCTTTTTTGAAAATCCAGGCATAGATCTATACGTGAACGTGCACACTGCCCACGTCGCTCGCGACATCCACAGTTTGACACCCAGAATTGCTCACGATTCCTAACCAGCTGCCACGCCTCATCCCGTGTACAAACATAATGCATGCATTGATCCTGTTTTTCCATTATTACTTCTTGTCCTTATCTTTCTTCTTCTCAAGATAATTTTTAATCGCTTTGTGAAGTGCATCAGCACCCAGATTTGAACAGTGTAACTTTTGAGATGGCAATCCGTCAAGTTCACCAACAACAATCTTATTAGTAACCTTCATCGCCTCTTCGATTGTCTTTCCCTTAGCCAATTCGCTGACCATGCTTGATACAGCAATAGCAGCACCACAACCAAATGTTTTGAATTTAACATCCTTTATTTTATTATTCTCTACTTTAATGTAAAAGGTCATCAGATCACCACACACTGGATTACCAACCTCACCTATACCATCTGCGTCCTTAATCTCACCAACATTCCTTGGATGCATAAAATGGTCCATTACTTTCTTGCTGTACATATATTGTACCTCCTATTATAATTGAATGTATAACTAGTCATTTATCAAGATTTCTAATTCCACTATCGGTTTCAGGGCATCAACCTGTTCGCCTTCTTTATAGTTAATCTTTTTAACAACGCCATCGCGTGGTGCGCGTAATTCATTCTGCATCTTCATTGCCTCAACTATTGCCAACGTTGTACCTGCAGCAACCTTATCTCCTTTTGCAACAGGTATTTTAACCAACAATCCAGGCATTGGTGAAGCTACACTATTACCTTTTTGTAGTACTGGCCCCCTGGCACTGACTGCCTTCTCTTTCTCCAATTCAAGCACACAATACTCACCATCAACGACTAAATGTATCTTGCCCTTATCTTCAACAAAATAAATACTACAAAGTTTATTATCTAATTTGAACGAAAAAGCATTTTGCTGCACTGCAAAGTCTGTAACTTCGTACGTGGTATTATCAACTACTGCTGTATAATTACCACCACTCTTTACTATTTTAATGGTATATGGTTTATTTAAATGTAGAAATTTATATTCCATAA
>SOIY01000136.1 GCA_004376785.1 Candidatus Stahliibacteriota bacterium
GGGTTTAGGCATTTTAGGCATTTAGGTATTTGCCCCTTCTTCAATCCACTCAGGATGAAAGACAAACCACTGATCCGGGTATTTTCTAATATATCCTTCAAATTTCTTCACCATTAATCTATTAAATTCATCAACACTGCCATTAAAAAGCACAGGCGGCTCGATCACGCTAAAATAACGGTGCGTTTTATTAAATGGATTCAGAACCATATATGAAAATAACACAGGCATTTTTCTCTTAATAATTATCTCAGCTAATCCTTTTGGTATTTTTCTTTTACCGGAAAAGAAATTCATTGTAATACCATTCCCAATAATATCACGGTCAGCAAGAACAGCTAAAAGGCAATTACTTTTTAGTGCATTCAGAAAAGCATAGCCCGCCCTGGTCACAGAAAATGTTTTCATGCCCAGGCGCTCACGATGTTTTGTATATAGATCAAGCATCTCGGATTCTGTTACCTCAACAAGGGCACTCATAGGCACACCACGCACTGCCAAGTAAGAACCACCATAATCCCAGTTGCCAAGATGCAAGGAAATCAATATACCTCCTCTTTTGAGTTTCAACGCCTTATCAACATTTTCAAATCCAATCTGTTTGACACTAAAACCTTCCTTTGATATAAAACCGAGACGAAAAAAATCGACCATTACGCGTGCGAAATTTATGAATGTCCGTTTTACATAAAAATTAAATTGCTCAGGCGCAATATTTCGATCAGAAAAAATATATTGTAAATTTTTCTCAATATAGCCACGTTTCTTCTTTGACAGATAACAAAACAAAAGACCAAACCCCGCAGCAATCTTGTCGGTTATTTTCAACGGCAACACCTTAGTAAACGAGATACCCAATTTTTGGAGTAGCACAACAAGATTCATCTAATATAAATCTTAATCTTTATAAGATTGAAGAGCAGTCTTTAAGACTTCAATCGCTTCCCGCAAATCATTTTCTTTCAAAACATAGGCAATGCGTACTTCACTAACACCCTTTCCAGGTGAAGAATAAAAACCATTTGCCGGCGCAAGCATTACAGTCTTATTATTGTAATTAAAATCAGTCAAGAGCCACTGACAGAATTTATCTGCATCTTTCACTGATAGCTTCAAAACCGTATAAAAAGCACCTTCTGGTTTATGTCCATAAACACCAGGGATAGTTTGTAAACCTTCAAATAGTACATTCCGACGCATTTCATATTCTTGAATCATCGGTCTAATATATTTATCGATATTTTTATATGCAGCTATGGCACCAATCTGTTCCAGAGTCGGAGGACATAATCTTGCCTGGCTGAATTTTAATATACGATCCATAATCTTTTTATTACGGTTAATAATAAAACCGACGCGCGCTCCACATGCAGAAAATCTTTTTGATATTGAATCCATTACAATTACTCGCTCTTCAATTTCAGGTAGTGAAAGTGCACTTATCTGAGACTTACCATCATAGACAAATTCTCTGTAGACTTCATCTGAGAGTAAAAACAGACTGTGTTTTTTACAAAGATTGTGGATTATAAACATCTCCTCTTCAGTCAGTACTGTACCAGTAGGATTATTAGGTGTATTAATAAGTATTGCGCGGGTTCGGGAGGTAATTTTTTCTTCTATTGCCTCTTTAGACGGAAGATGAAAACCTTGTTCGACCTTAGTTGTAATTGGAACAAGCTTAATCTGCGACATAACAGCAAATCCATTATAATTTGTGTAGAATGGTTCAAAAACTATTATCTCATCACCAGGATCACACACTGTCATCATTGCAAAAATTATTGCCTCGCTCCCACCAGTCGTTATCCAGACATTGTCCAGGTTAATATCAAATCCTAAGTTCCTGTGATAATCAACAATTGCCACCCTGAGGTCAAGAAGACCGCCAGAAGGTCCATATTTTAAAACCTTTTCACGGTAGTTTGCAATCTTCTCGAATATCTCTTTTGGTGTTTCTATATCTGGCTGGCCAATGTTAAGATGAAAAACCTCTACTCCTTTTTTCTTTGCTTCATCAGCAAAAGAAGCCAACTTACGAATCGGCGAATAAGGCATATCTTCTGCTCTTTTAGATAATTTTATTTCATCCATCTAAAAGTATATATATCTGACTTCAAAAGTCAATACGAGG
>SOIY01000082.1 GCA_004376785.1 Candidatus Stahliibacteriota bacterium
GAAATCTTATGAATAAACAACATCTCGAAATAATTACCGGCAAACTAGCTATTTCAGCTAAACAGATTGAAAACACCGTAAAGTTATTAGAGGAAGGAGCTACTGTACCCTTTGTTTCCCGATATAGAAAAGAGGCAACCGGTAGCCTTGATGAAGTCAAAATTACGGCAATTAAAGAACAATTGGCAAAACTAAAGGAAGTGGATAAGCGAAGAGAAAGTATGATCAATTCCATTGAGGAGCAAGGAAAATTAACCGATGAATTAAGGGCTCAGCTTGAAAATACCTACGCTTTAACTGAACTGGAAGATATTTACCTGCCCTACAAAATTAAAAGAAAGACTCGTGCGCTTCTTGCCAGAGAAAAAGGACTTGAACCCCTGGCACAGATAATCATGAAACAGCAGGAATCTAATATTTATGAGAGAGCAAAATCATTCATCAATGAAAAAGCTCCAACTATTGAAGATGTCCTGCAAGGAGCTACAGATATTATATCGGAATGGATTAATGAAAATCAGAGGGCCAGAAATAAAATCCGAAAATTGTTTAGTAAAAAGGCAATGATCAAGTCAAAAGTGGTAAAAGCCAAAGAGAAAGAAGGCATTAAATACAAAGACTATTTCAATTATGAAGAACGTTTGAAGAGATCTCCTTCTCACAGGCTATTAGCTGTAAGGAGGGGAGAAAAAGAAGGATTTTTGAGAGTATCAATAGCTCCTCCTCAGGATTGCGCTTTGAGAAGTCTTGAAAAAATCTTCATCAAGGGCAACAACGAATCATCAGAACAAGTTCGTTTAGCCATAAAAGATAGTTACCAACGGTTGTTGAGACCTTCCCTTGAAACCGAATTCGCTAATAGTTCAAAGGAAAAAGCAGACAAAGAAGCTATCAATGTATTTGCCGAAAACCTGAGACAATTATTACTAGCTCCACCGTTAGGGCAAAAAAGAGTGCTGGCAATAGATCCAGGTTATCGTACAGGATGCAAGGTAGTCTGCTTGGATGAACAGGGAAATATGTTGTCTAATGAAACTATTTTCCCCCACAAACCTCAAGAAGAAATCAATCAAGCAGCCAAAAAAATTAAGTTATTGGTTAATCGCTATAAAATTGAAGCGATTGCTATTGGTAATCGTACAGCCTCCAGAGAAACAGAAAGATTTATAAAAGAAATTCAATTTGAAAAAGATGTCCAGATGTTTACAGTTAACGAGGACGGGGCATCAGTATATTCTGCCTCGCCTACCGCAAGAGAAGAGTTTCCGCAGTATGATGTAACAGTAAGAGGAGCTATTTCCATAGGAAGAAGGCTCATGGACCCATTGGCTGAGTTAGTGAAAATCGAACCTAGGTCAATGGGTATAGGACAATATCAGCATGATGTTGATCAAAATAAATTGAAGGAGAGCCTTGATCGCGTAGTAGAAAGTAGTGTGAACTTGGTAGGAGTAAATCTAAATACAGCAAGTAAGCATCTATTAACCTATGTTTCCGGTTTAGGGCCTCGATTGGCCAAAAATATTATTGATTACCGGAAAGAAAATTGTCCATTTCAATCGAGGGAGGAATTAAAAAAAGTCCCTCGACTAGGCAACAAAGCATTTGAACAATGTGCAGGATTTTTGCGCATACAGAATGCCAGGAATCCTCTGGACAATAGTGCTGTCCATCCAGAAAGTTATTATATTGTAGAACAAATGGCAGAAGATCTGGGAAATTCTATTTCTGAATTGCTGAATAACGAGGAATTGAGAAATAAAATAGAGATAAAAAACCACGTAGCCGACAGGGTAGGCCTGCCAACATTAATTGATATTGTAACTGAATTAGCAAAGCCAGGTAGAGATCCGAGAAAGAAAATAAAGATCTTTGAGTTTGCCAAGAGAATACAGAAGATTGAAGACCTGGATATCGGAATGATTTTACCGGGAATTATAACGAACATTACTAACTTTGGAGTTTTTGTGGATATAGGAGTTAAACAGGATGGCTTGGTGCATGTTTCACAATTGGCAGATAGATTTGTAATTAAGCCAGCAGATGTTGTTCAGTTGCAGCAACACGTGAAAGTAAAGGTGATGAACATAGACATAGAGAGAAAGAGAATATCATTGTCAATGAAGGATTTGA
>SOIY01000065.1 GCA_004376785.1 Candidatus Stahliibacteriota bacterium
AGAAAAAGGAGGATAATGCCGACAATTAATCAATTAATTAGAAAGGGCAGGAAAAAAGTGTTGTCCAAAAGCAAGGCTCCGGCACTGCAGAAGAATCCTCAGCGCCGCGGCGTCTGCACAAGGGTTTACACAACAACACCTAAGAAGCCTAATTCTGCCTTGCGTAAGGTATGTAAGGTTAGATTGACAAATGGTTTTGAAATTACAGCCTACATCCCTGGTGAAGGACATAACCTGCAAGAGCATTCAATTGTGCTCGTCCGGGGTGGTAGGGTCAAAGACCTCCCTGGTGTCCGTTATCATATTGTTCGCGGAAAGTACGATACTGCCGGAGTAGAAGGGAGAAAGAAGAGTCGTTCTCTCTATGGTGTGAAAAGACCGAAAGAAACACCGGCAACTTCTTAAAGGAGATTAAATGGGTAGAAGAAGAAAAGCACAAATAAGAAAAATCCAGCCGGATCCAAAATATAACAGTATTTTAGTAAGTAAATTTATTAACAATCTGCTTTGGGATGGTAAAAAAAGTACTGCTCTGACAATTTTCTACGGGGCATTGAACGTTATTGAGAAACTTACCAAGGAAGATAGTCTTACAATATTTGAAAAGGCACTAAATAACGTGAAGCCCGTACTCGAGGTCAGACCACGAAGGGTTGGTGGTGCAACTTACCAAATACCTATGGAAGTCAGACCGAACCGCAAAGAAACCCTGGCAATAAGATGGATTATCAAAGCAGCACGTGCAAGATCTGAATACCGTATGGAACAAAGACTTGCACAGGAAATTATTGCGGCAAGCCGTAATGAAGGTACGGCTATAAAGAAACGAGAAGAAGTCCATAGAATGGCTGAGGCAAACAAGGCATTTGCTCACTTCCGTTGGTAAAGAAGCTTGAATACAAAACTGGAAGATGCAGCCAACATTGTTATCAAAAATTGTCTCGGTATAAAAAAACACGAAAAAGTCGTTATTGTTACAGATAAATTTTGCCGCATTGTAGGCTTTTCATTATGGAATGCGTTAAGAAAATTTACAGATCCCATCATAATTGAAATTGTACCTCGAATCATGCACGCTGATGAACCACCACAATTAGTTGCAGAAATTCTAAAGTACTGTGATGTATTTATCATGCCGACGAGCCGTTCACTCACGCACACCAGTGCAAGAATAGATGCCAATAGACTCGGTGCAAGAGGTGCCACTATGCCTGGAATTACTGTTGGGCTTATGGAGCGATCATTGAATGCTGACTATCGAAAAATTGCGAGAGTAACAATTAAAGTTGCAAATCTGCTATCTAAAGCAAAAAAAGCTCTAATAAAAACACACACAGGAAGCGCACTGGAATTGGATCTTTCGACAAGAAAAGGTCACGTCGATACAGGTATTATCAAAAAATCTGGGCAATTCTCTAATCTTCCTGCCGGGGAGGCGTATATTGCACCTATTGAAAACAGGAGCAACGGCAATGTTGTCGTTGATGGTTCTTTTGCCCCAATTGGATTTTTAAAAAATAAAGTAACTTTAGAAATAAAAAATGGGCAGATTGTAAAATTAAAGGGCAGCCAGAAGCTAAATGCGGTTTTCAAAAAATACGGAAAAAAAGAAAGGATCCTTTGTGAGCTCGGTATTGGTACAAATCCAAAGGCAAAAATTACTGGGAATGTTCTCGAAGACGAAAAAGTTCTCGGTAGTATCCACGTTGCATTTGGACATAACCTTGGTTTTGGGGGCAAAAACAAAGCAAAAATTCATCTTGATGGTGTTGTTAAAAAACCAAGTGTCTGGATTGATGGAAACTTGATAATCAAAAAAGGCAATTTTTTAATTTAAGTATATTTTCGATTGGTTAATTTTTTATTCATTCTTTTAATATCTAACACTCCGATTCTTAAAATCGATTTTGTCGGCAATAAATCCATTAACAATAAGGACCTCATAGATGACATTTTATCCGAAGAAAACGAAGAATTCAACGATGTTAACATTGACTTTGATACTGACCGAATATTACGTTTTTATGAAACGCAAGGCTTCTTTAATGTAGATGTTATACCTCATGTCGAATCCACAGAAGAAGGTGTGGAAATTACCTTTCACATTGAAGAAGGTGAAAGACCAAAAATAGAAAAGATAATTGTAAACGGTGAAGAAGAAGAAGAAAAACTAAAGGGTTTTTTTGAAATAAAGACCAATGATTTTTTTATTGAGGAAAAAATAGTAATTACTGAGGACAAAATTAGGAACTATTATAAAGACCGTGGGTATCCTTACGCAGATGTGTTATCGTCCATAATGCCTGATTCAGGAAGGTTGATTATTAATATTGAAAAAGGAACATTGTACTACATCAGAAATGTTGTAATAAAAGGACTCAAAATATGTAAATTACAGGTCGTACATCGCGAAATTATATTAAAAAGCGGCGACAAGTTCAGCAAATCGAAACTTCTCGATAGCCAGCGCCATATTTACGGACTCGGTTTTTTTGGTACAATTACTGTTGATATTTTAAAAAACGAACCTGACAGTATTGATTTAATATTTAGAGTCAAGGAATTGAAATCACGTATTCTAAATTTTGGTATTGGTTTATCTATCCCCCTTAAGTTTTTAATATCATTTGGTATTGAAGAGCTAAACCTATTTAATGTGGGACATCGTTTTATGATTCAACCTTCATTCAGCACCAACATAGAAAAGGAATGGGATGCAAAGATAGAAGGAAGATATATTATTCCACATGTTACAGCACAACAACTGACGATTTCTATATTACCCTATCTATGGTTTGAAGAAACAGAATTCTTTACGCGAAACACAAGGGGCAATGAATTCAGGATATCCAAAGTAATCACGAAGAACACGCAGGTCAGTATTGCCAATAAGTATAAATACGTTGACCTGCGAGAAAAAATCACATTACCAGATACAATAAAAGGTATTACAAATAGTGTCAAACTTCAACTCATGATAGAAAATCGCGAGGAATTTTTTAATCCACAAAGAGGCATATTTATTATGCCGCTCATTGAATATGCTGGTGGAATACTCGGCGGAGCAAACGACTTTATCCGTCTTGAGATAGAAAATAGACTGTATCTTCCGTTGTTTAAAAACACCATAGCCCAGAGACTAAAATTGGGTGTCATAATTCCAACCAATGGTGTAGCAATTTATGAAAAATATTATATTGGCGGACAGTACTCATTAAGGGGCTATCCCGAGAAATCAATTGGGCCTGATTCAATAGCACACGAAAAATACGGCAACATAATTGGTAATTATAATTTTGAAGCCAGAATCGCTCTACCTTTTAATTTTGGCATTGTGGGATTTTTTGATATTGGATACGTAGATAATGAAATATATTTACTCAACTCAGACTTTTTTAAAATGAGTGCTGGATTTGGAATACGTTACTACACACCAATTGGCCCTGCGCGTCTTGATATTGGATTTCCACTAACCAATGGACAGGGTAGAGAAATATATCTTGGTATCTACCATATTTTTTAATATATGAAGAAGTTTATATTACCTGCAATAATTGTACTAATCATAATCGCAGTTTATATTGTGATTAAAACAGTTGACTTTGGAGCATTAACAATTGTTTTCCTGGAACGAACTGCTAATATAGATATCAAATATAAAACTATGGAGGGTAATCCGTTTCGCGGTTATAAGATTGAAAATTATAACGTAAAATTATCTGAAACAGACAGTGTCTACGGTAAAATTGCTGACATCACGTATCGATTTGAACCATGGGGCTTTAGATTACCACACTTATTCGAAATAAACCTAATTGAACCAACAGTTAGCATAAAAAAGAAAACAGGTACTGGCGAAAAAACAAAGTTTAGTCTCCCGCGGCTCAATTTAGGATTGAGAATAAATTTAAAAAATGGTAAGGTACTTTATAGAAATGAAAAATTGTCTACAATTGAAGCAATTTCAGGCCTTGTGTTTATTGACCTGATTGGGTCAAAAATTTATTTAAGTACAATAAACCTCTCATTCAGAGCAAAGGAATACCCTGTTTCTATAACAAGTGCAAATCTTGATTTGACAATAAATAATAAAGGGATTAAAGCAAATTCATTTAAAATAAAAGGCAAAGGTATATTGCTTCAAGGAGAAGGTACATATTCATTTAAAAACAACCAGGCATCACTTAAATTTGAGAATGCTAAATTAGTTATGCAGAAATTCGGAATTCATAAAGGTATAATTATGTTTTCTGGAAATGTTGAATACATCAATAACAAACTTTTGCCAAAAATCCACGGTACTGTAGAAGGATTTGAACCAGTCGAGCATTTTAATTTTGAAACAAATGTTTTTGCAGATACCATCTGGGTAAATATATTTGACGGCGAATTAGCAGGCGGTCGCGTTTTCGCACAGGTCAAGGTTCTTAATTGGAAAATTTGGGAATTTGAAGCCAATTTCAATGAAGTGAATATAGGAAAATATTTAAATTTTCACGAATCCATTTTAGTAAATGGATACATGAAGTATAAAGGAAAAAATTATGTCGGCATTATAAAATCTCCAACCGAATATGAATTAGGTTTTGATTCTCTACTAATATTTGCTTCAACTCCAGAATCTCAAATCTGTTTGGACTCACTTTTTATTATAGACGGCAGAAAGATACTTGAGATTGACGGCAATATCTACCCCAGTTGTGATATTAATATTAACTTTAACAATTTCGATCTGGAAAAACTTACGAAATATGTGCAATTAAAAGGTAAATTAGAAGGCTATTGTCATTTGCAAGGTGATTTAAAAAAATTGAAAAACGTTCTTATTACATCTAATATCACAGGCATTGATTTTGTAAAAGGTGATATTGCAGTAAAAGAATTCTCAATAAATAGTAAAAACTTTGTGTTTGGTGAGCAATCCGGGTATTTGAAACTCGCATTAGAGAAACCATCATATAAAAATCAATCTTTAGAGAATATAACTCTCTTTTTAGAGAATCACAATATTCTATTCGAGGCGAAAGGTCAGGATGATAATTTAAAAATTAGTGGTATGCTTGACAAAGACTGGGGCGGTGCAATATCATCTTTTTACATCAAGTATAATGGAGTCGAAACAAAAAATACAGCGCCGATAACATTTGACATCCCTAATAAAAAACTTGGTAAAATTAATCTCTCATTTATTGATGGTACATTAAAGGGAAATCTATCACCACTGAATCTAAGTCTATCAAATGGTAACCTGACAAAGCTTGGCATGTTATTGGGTTTGCGGGAGGATATAAGTGGCAAATTAGAATTTTCATCGGCCGAAAATAAACTTACAATTGATGCACAGGAGATTAACTTCAGGGGTCTTAAAAATGGTTTATTGACTGTAAAAGGAGAATATAAAAATAAAACAATCATTGTAGAAACGCTCAATGTATCAGATGAAAATGGTCAAAATCTTCATGCCGAAGGTCTACTTTCAACTGAGAAATCTTATATAAACGCAAAATTTAATGATTTCGGAATTTGGGCATTATGGTTTTTAAATAATTTTTTAGGTAAGCCTGATGGTCTTATGAATGGAGATGTCACTTTTCAAGGTAATTTACAAAACTTTAAACTTACTGGTGAGGCTGAAGTAATTAACTGCTCCTTTGGTTTGGATGTCATTTCTGCAAAATTTGATTCGCTAAGCAGCAAAATCAAATTTGATAATAATCGAATAATTTTTGAATCTGCAAAAGGACAAATTTCTACATTAAGCCATTCCAGATTAGCAAATTCAAATGGTGCAGAAATAAGTGCTGGCGGTATTGTTACATTAGAACCACGTTTCAGAGTTAAAAATCTCAACTTTGACGTCAGTTTTAAAGATGCACCTCTGCAGTACCAACCGTTTGTCTATGGCATAGGTAGTGGAAATTTTTCCTTTGGAATGAAAGATAAAGTAAGTTATTACAATGGCAATATTACGATAAAACAAGCAACTATACCAATAGATTTTGGTTTAAGGATCAAACCGAAAAAAAATGAAGGCAATGATGAGTGGACAATGAACATAAGAATTAAGGGCGAGAGGAACATATGGCTAAGAAATCGCGATGCTGATATTGAATTTGGCGGTGAAATCTATATTATAAAAGAACAAGGGGAGCCATATATATCAGGAATCATGAAGACCCACCGGGGTAATTATTACTGGCTGAATCATGTTCTTTCGATCACCCAGGGGCAGGTTACATTCATACCAGAAGAAAAGATCGATGCAGAGCTTGATATCTGGGCAGAATTGGATACACGAGAAAAGGTCCCTGGTGGAAGTACACCAATAACAATTAAATTACATTGCTTTGGTACTATGTCAGAACCTATATTCGAATTCTTCACAGATCCGGATGGACTATACAGCGAGCAGGATATTATGACATATTTAAATTTGAATATAAGCTGGCGCGAACTCGAATCAATAAAACAGGGTGATTATGTCGGTAAAGTACTACCTCACGGTCTTTTATCATGGCTTGAAGGTGATGTATCACGCCGGATAAGAAAGTATACTGGTCTTGATTATTTCAGGATCGAAACACCGTATTTTGAACCTGAGCTTAAAGCAAAATTAACTGTCGGGAAATATGTCTCAAGGGACATATTTATTACCTACACATATGATATAACTTCATTTTCGAATGAATTTAATGTAGAATACTTTATCGACGATAAAAATGAAATACTGATAAGAAGGGACGAAGAAGGTGAATATAGTTTGCAGTATCAATATAGGATAAGGTTTTAAACAATGCAGTATCACTTCGTTACTACGAGTCCCATCCTCATTTACTATTTGGTATTCTCCGTTTCTCCTTGTCACCGTTTCTCCCTTGCTTAAAATGCCTTGACATTCAA
>SOIY01000137.1 GCA_004376785.1 Candidatus Stahliibacteriota bacterium
AAATATCAGATACGTTAAGAGAAGTTTATGGAGAATATAAAGAGAAGAACATATTCTAATTGCAGGATCGCTGTGCTCGCAGGATCGTCCCGCCATTGATAATGGCAGGACTTGCAGGAGATGCAGGATCGTCCTGACATTGGTCAGGACTCGCCAAAGAAAAAATTTGGCGAACCCCGTTAAATAATAAAAAGAGATTTGCGATATCTATAGAAAAAAGTTTAGCAAAAAGATTAATGTGGTAAAAATCACAAATATCTTGTATTTTACAGGGCGAGCCGAAGGTGATACTGCGAGTTCCGTTAGGAACAATACTGCGAACCCCGTCCCTTTGAAAAAGGGCGGGGTGATACTGCGATTACTGCATTTTTTTTAAAAGGAGGTTTCATGATATTTGGTATTCCTAAAGAACTACCACCATTTAAAGATAAACCTGAGTATAGAGTAGGGCTTTCGCCAATGGGGGTACATGAGTTGTTATCACATGGCGCGAAAGTCTATATTGAAAGCAAAGCTGGTGAAGGAGCAGGTTTTTCAGACGAAGATTATGAGAAGGCTGGAGGCATAATTGTTTATACAAAAGAAGAGGCATATCGCAGGGCAGATGTAGTATTAAAAGTTCGCAGACCACAGCAGGAAGAGTATTCATATATAAAAGAAGGTCAGACAATAATGGGATTTATGCATTTGGTAACAGCACGTAAAGAATTCATCCAAGTGGTGGCAGAAAAGAAAATTACCCTTGTTGGATATGAGATAATTCAGAGAGAGGATGGCAGACTTCCTGTAGTAATACCGATGAGTGAAATGGCTGGTAAGCTTTCTGTTCAAATAGCCGGGCGATTGTTAGAATCTCCAGGTGGCGGACGCGGAATTCTGCTTAGTGGTATACCTGGTATTCCGCCGGCAGAGGTAATAATCCTTGGTGCTGGAACATTAGGGTGCAATGCGGCAAAGGCATTTGCCGGGATAGGCGCAAATGTTTATGTGATGGATATAAGTCGTGATAAACTCGATGATTTAGCCTGTCATACCTCAGATTTAAAGGTTACTACAATGTTTGCCACAAAGCATAATATAAAGAAACTGGTTAAGTTTGCTGATGTATTGATATGTGCAGTTTTAGTGCCAGGAAAAAGATCTCCAATTTTGGTAACAAAAGAAATGGTTAAAACTATGCGGAATGGGTCTGTAATTATTGATTTCTCTATTGACCAGGGTGGTTGCTCTGAGACTTCCAAGCTATCTCCGAGCGGCGATTTTATTTATAAAGTTGACAATGTAATACATTTTTGCATGCCTAATGCCACGACGCTTGTAGCGCGAACTGCTACTCATACTATTACTTCGAGTATTTTCCCTTATCTTCAAATCATGATTGAATCTGGTTTGACAACTGCTTTAAAAGAGAATCATGATCTAAATCAGGGGATTTATGCAGAGAATGGTGAGATAAGGAAGGATTATTTATCATGAGCTGGTTCGATGATTACAAGAAAAAGAAGTGTTCTTTTGAGGAAGCAGTGTCAGTAGTAAAAAGTAATGATCGTGTTTATATAAGTGGGAATGCGGCTACACCATTCAAATTAATGGAGGCATTGGCAACCAGAAAGGACGAACTTCAAAATGTCGAAATAGCACATGTTTTGTTATTTGGTGATGATCCATTATCAAAGCCTGGTATGGAAGGTCATTTTAGACATAATTCATTATTTGTTGGACCAGCTGACCGTGCAGCAGTAAATGAAGGTAGGGCAGATTACATTCCAGTTTTTCTTTATGAAATACCGACCCTCTTCTATTCAGGAGAATTGCCTATTGATATTGCCTTTATGCATTTATCACCACCTGATGAGCATGGTTTTATGAGTTACGGTGTTGAGTGTTTGGCTTCTAAGGCTGCAGCTGAGACAGCAAAGATTGTTGTAGCTCAGGTTAACGAGAAAATGCCACGTGCATTAGGAGATTCCTTTATACATGTTTCTCGCGTATCCAAGGTCATTGAAATATCTGAAGAGCTTCCAGAATTAGCTCCAATACCATTTACTGATGTAGAGAAGAAAATTGGTTCTAATATTGCCGGTTTGGTTGAGGATGGTTCAACCCTTCAATTGG
>SOIY01000143.1 GCA_004376785.1 Candidatus Stahliibacteriota bacterium
CAGGCGCAGATCAACGCAGAATAATACCTGGCCGGCCCCAGTTAAATAGGCTTTGCCTTTTAACGTGGACTGGCCAACTATTAACCGTCATGCCCTTTCCCGAAGGGACTCTCGTGCCACCGGGACAGAGCGGGCAGTTTTACAACTAGCCTTTTTGCCAAAATTATTTTCCCGTTTGACGATTTCACCATTCAACTATTTAGCTAATTTATTACGGCTTTCATAGTTGAGTTCAATCCATTTCCTGTATTCCCCACTTCGTACCGAATTAACCCATCCCATATGATTCATATACCAATCTACAGTGGCTTCCAGAGCCTCCTCGAAACGATGATTAGGGCTCCATCCTAATTCCTGCTGGATCTTGGTAGAATCGATGGCATATCGGAAGTCGTGCCCTGGCCGATCAGTAACAAAGTGAATAAGACCACGACTCGATTTCCTTCCAGAGCGCCCTAGACGTTTATCCATAAGGTCACACAGGAGATGAACGATCTCAATATTTTGACGTTCCTCACCACCTCCTATGTTATAAGTCTCCCCAGGCTTTCCTTCCTCAAAAACTTTAATTAGACCATCGCAATGATCAATGACATAGAGCCAGTCGCGGACGTTTTTCCCATCTCCGTAAAGGGGTAAAGGTTTTTCTTCCAGGATATTTAAAATCATCAAAGGGATGAGCTTTTCAGGAAACTGATAAGGTCCGTAATTATTAGAGCAGTTTGTAATAATAGTAGGTAGGTCATAGGTGCGAAAATAGGCATTCACAAAATGGTCAGAAGCAGCCTTAGAAGCTGAATAAGGGCTTGAAGGATCATAGGGTGTATTCTCTGTAAAGTATCCATTAGGGCCAAGGCTCCCATAGACCTCGTCAGTTGATATGTGCAGAAAACGAAATCCATCTGGCCTTCCTATGGTTTTCCAAAACTTAAGGCTTTTGTCGAGTAAGCGGAAAGTACCCATAATGTTTGTTTCCAGAAATTTCTCAGGTTCTAGAATGGATCGATCCACATGAGATTCAGCTGCAAAGTGAATGATACCTTCGAGGCTTTCTTCAGAAAAGATCCGTTCAATAAGAGATGCGTTTCCTATATCACCCCGGATAAAACGATACCTTTCTGCTTGCTTTGGAGCAAGGTCTTCGAAGTTGGCAGGGTTGCCTGCGTAGGTAAGTGCATCCAGATTAACTATACGCCAATCTGGCTTAACAGCAAGGGCATGCCGTATGAAGTTTGTGCCGATAAAGCCAGCACCACCTGTAACAAGGATATTCATAGAAGTAGTACTATTCATCACTTATTGAATAGGATTTTATAGTTCAGGCAGAATGACACCGCTGTCTATTCCTCTATTATTTCTTGTGCTTTTTTCCACTGTTTCACTAAAGCATATTGCTTGATTTTCCTTCTGAGTTCTTCGAAGTTTATCTGATCAGATGCAATTTTCACCATACTTGCAATATCTCTCAAATGCTTTTCTGAACCTCCCTCACGATAATATTCCAGTTTGCGCAAAATAACATATTCCGGTGGTGCTAACCAAACTGGCTCCCCTTCCAATTGAATCCTTTTTAACTTAGACATAGCCCAGTGATGAAGTTTATCTTGACCTAAGGTATAAATGTCAGCCTTAAAACCTGTTTCATTATGAATGATGTTAAAATGACCATGTAGCTGCCTTCCGGCCTCAAGCTTAATGACTTCAATAGGTGGACAATAAAATTCATCTGGTGGAAAGGTTTCTACAATCTCTCCGGCTTTTTCCTTACTTAATTCTACTACTAAATCTATACCGTGGGTTAAACGAGGCTCACCATAAATAATACTCGCAACAGCACCAGTGACCATGTAGCGAATACCAATGGTATTCAGGCGGCTGATGAAAATCTGAAACAGATTATGTTCTAGCATAAAGAAAAATTTCCCGAACTCTATCTTTAATCATTTCTTCAGACCAATTCGGATTCTGGGCTCTCAAACCAGCTGCCTTCAATTCCCTTGCAGAATAGTAGAGCATTTGGGCAACTCTAAGTTTCTTCTCAGGCTTCATTGCCTGGAAAATGCGTTTTTGTTCAGGATGCATCTCGATTGATAGGTTTATTCAATATATTGA
>SOIY01000313.1 GCA_004376785.1 Candidatus Stahliibacteriota bacterium
ATTCTTAGCAAATATTATGAAAAAGTAAAAAGATCACAATTGAAGAGAAAATAAAGTGCTAGTTTATGGATTAATTAGAAGGATAAAGCATTGATTGGTATCTTTATGATTCCTCGTGGAGAGGTAGGGTTGATCTTTGCAGAGATAGGCAGGGTCAACGGCATACAGGAGAATGATATTTATGCTGTTCTGATCTTTATCCTCATCGTAACAACAATCGTACCATTGTTTTTCTCCTACGATTTGTTAACTATTGCCTATTTGAATGGTCCGCAAACCAATGCTCGTTTTACTCCAGCTGTTAAAGTATCTAGCCCTTCGATTAATTTTTCTCTTCTAATTAGAACATCTGTAATTTGACTTGAATATTTTATAGCACTCTCTCTCATCATTCCCAACATTGGCCAACCCCACAATGCTGAAACTGTAACTTCCTCTTTAATAAAATGAGGCTCAGTTAAAAATGTGCAACTAAGTACGGATTCAACAGCACTTCTATTTGTCTCACTTCCGCCTACAAGGTCAATCACAACTGAGCCTTTGGGAATTACTCTTTTTAGATGGTCATTACTTACAAGATAAGTTATACCTCTTAGTTCTCGTGGTAGTTCTGCACCATTTACAACCAAATCAACATCTTTTAACCAAAAATCAATTTTATCTTTAGCTGTTTGGGTACGACCTAAAATATTGATATTTTTGAAGCCTTGATTATATATTTCATGCATTGCGCCTCGTGCTACATTTCCATAACCCAGTACTACAACTTTTGCTTCACGAATATCGAGATCAGGTTTGTTCTCTTTAAGCAGTTTGATCCCATATCTTGCACCTGCTTGTCCTGTCTCATGAAGACACTGAATTCTTCGCAAACCAAATTCAGAAGGTGTATGTGTTTTTCTATAATCAGCAATTGCCACATCCCCACTTTTTAATTCAAATTCATGAAGGTCAAAAATATTAGAATTGGTCTCTTTTAATTTTTCAATTAATCCATTTGAATCGTTAAAATCTTCACTATCATAAAAATACAGAGTTTCACTACCTGTCTCTTTTAACTCTTCAAATTTTACATCTTTATGTAAAAGATTTAGTGAATGGGGATTACGATTTCCTGCTCTTTTTACAGCACCTGCTAATCTTTCATTTCGACCTATAACAAATATTTTTAGATTTCCAATTGTTTCATTATCAATAAAACTTTTTAATGCTTCAGTCATCCCAGTTCGTGCTAATATCTGCTCATCGGTTTGAACTTTTGGAGACTCTAATATCTCCTCCATAGCTATAACATTTATTTGACTATCTTCAAGCATTTTTGCTCGATCAGGAAAAGAGTGAAAATGTGCCATACAAAACAGTGTACAACCTTTTTTCATCTTAGATATAGACTCCAAAGATGGACCTTTGAATTTAATAATCATATCTTTATCTTTGTATATCTCATCTGCTTTTTGCATCACAGCACCATTTTTAAGATATTCTTCATCTTCAAAATCTACACCTAGACCTGCACCATATTCAACAAATACTTTAACACCAACAGCTGTTAGTTGTCCAACATCTTCCGGGGTTAAAGCAACTCTTTTTTCTAACCCACTTGGGTTTTCAGGAGATTCAATCTCTTTAACTAAAGCAATGTTTTTGAATGCAATTGATAATTTTTCCACTATAATCCTTTTTCTATTTTATTATTGAATGCTAGGCATCTTTTTGCTCGTTCCAAAACTATGTTTGGGAATGCATATTGATATCCAAACTACAATAATCTATCAATCTTGATTATACCACTTTCGTCCTCATAATCCTTAGCACTACTATATCGCCAATGTGTAGCATTATCAACATAACCTTGCTTAACAGGATTGTGATGAATGTACGCTACCTTCTCTTTCATCATCTGTTCTGATTGTATTAGCTTGTGTTGAAAACCCTCTTGCCATAGTTGGTGTAGGTACTCATCTGCGTATGAGCTTTTTTATAGAACTTCAGCTTTATCGAGTCTGTAAAGCCCCTCATCATGTGCTGCTCTTATGGCCTCTTCAAACTCCTCTTTTGTTATTGGACGGTCTATTTCCGGATATTTATAA
>SOIY01000335.1 GCA_004376785.1 Candidatus Stahliibacteriota bacterium
GGTATTTCAACAGGTTGAGGAGTTTCGGGTTTTTCAACGGGTTCAGTAATCGGTTCTTCTGACTCAAACGGCTGTAAAATATTCAATTTTTCAGTAACTTCATCGACTGGCTCTTCAGGTATTTCGACAGGCTGAGGAGTTTCGGGTTTTGGTGGCTCAATGGTTGGTTCTTCTGTTGTTGTTTCAGCAAGAAAATCTTCCAATGCTAAAATCTCCTCTTCTCTTTGTACTGGTTCTAATGTTTTTTCTTCTGGTGGAGGAGTAGGTGTTGGTTCACTGATAGTTTCAGTAGTCTGTGGTGCTATAGGCGTGGGCTCAGGTTTTGGTTTTGTATCTTCAGGTCTGTAATAGTTATCAACCTGAAGACCCTCAATTTTTTCTTCTTTTATTTCCTCTTTTTTCTTACTGCATTTTCCTTTCAATTCTTTCACTTTTTGTTGCAACAATAAATCAGTTGGATCAGTGAAGAGTAACTGTTCATAAATTGATAATGCGTTGACAATATTACCTTGTTTTTCGTATTCTTCTGCCATTGCAACAGTATAGAGTTGTTCTTTCTTTTGAAGTGATTCAAGAGAGGTTAGTTTTTTCTTTGCTGATTCATCGAATGGATCAAGGGCCAGGATACCTTTATATGCAAAAATCTGTCCTTTTTCATCTTTCATGGCTACACAAGTTTGAGCAAGCATTCGTAAAGCGATTACACTTTCAGAATCAAATGACAAAGTTTTTTCAAAATATTCTTTTGCCTGTTCATACATTCTTTTATCAAAATAACATTTACCAATAATCAAGTATGCTAGTGGATATTGGGGATGATGTTCTAATCCTTTAGTCAATATCTCAAGGGCTTCATCAATCATTTTGTTTTTTCTATACGCATCAGCAAGTTGAACGAATATCCCTGATTTTGGATCTTTATTATAACGTTCACTAAGTTTGCCAATTTCTGAAAAGTCTTGTTCCAACATATCTTCCTCCATTAGATATAATTATATTATTCATATTATTAACTTTGTCAAGACATAATTATGAGAACTCTGAAAAAGTATTCATCGCTCTTGTGAAATCTAGTTATTAGTAACCAGTTCAAATGAATTTAGCATAACTTTCAGCTTTGTAAAATAGTCACTTTTACGTTCCCCCGGGTTAAAAAGCATACCGTCTATAATGTAAAGTGTGTCTTTTTTAACAAGGAAATAGGAGACAAACGGACCTCCAGCCACAAGTGAATCATTTTGCCAAACACCATTAAGTTTTATACCCTTCATGTCCTTGAATTCAATTTTTTCTGTATCGGTTAAATCTTTGAGTAGGTAATCCCCATTGTAGTATTTTTTAGTAAGTGAATTGCGTTTGTCAATTGCGAATGTACTGGTTAATTTATCCTCAACCTTTTCTTTATAGAAATAGACACTTCGATCTGGAAAATGAGCATGGACAAAAATAAAGTTGTCATCCTTGTAAGTAGAATCAATCAACCATCCTTTTCTAAAATCAAAGGTTATGCCGAACCTTTTCAAATCATTTTTCGTTTTTTTATCGAGGGCAGTATTATAATAATTTTCCTTAACTCTTAAATAATAATTATTTTCTAATATTTTTGAAATCAGATTTTTGTATTTTATTAATCCTGTCTCAATATAATCAGGTTTAGATGCCGCTAAAATAATTGCAAGTTGCCCCTTTGACCACAAATTATTCAGTTTGAATAGGGTGAAAGTATCGTTTTTCGTAGCCTCTTCGGCTTCGGGATCCAAAAGCATGTTGATAAATTCATCTTCTAATGAGCCATATAGGAAAATGGTATGAAACTTGCAGTATTTACCAGTTGCCGTATCTGCTGCAAACACGAATGAAAATAATCCTTCTTTTTGAGGAAGGTAATTATAGATTTGTAGATTATTCATAATAATGTTTGTATCAATTTTTGTAGAAATAACAACGACATCTCGGCTTCTACCTATATTGGATGGCATCCTAGTGCAGGATAAAGTTAAACTACCTAAAACCAAGAGTAGAACAACCATGATGTATAATTGTGTGGCGCAGGAACGAAACCTGGTTACTGAACAAAAACCTAATTT
>SOIY01000245.1 GCA_004376785.1 Candidatus Stahliibacteriota bacterium
GGAATAAAGATAATTGAGGTTATCAGGGCTCCGATACTTGAACCAATAAGGTCTACGCCATAAACAATACCTGCCTTTTTTCTTTTTAAAACTCCAACACTTAAAGGAAAGTGCAAACCGCCCATAAAACCTCCAAAAAATATCAAAATCGGGATAATGATATTTGCACTGGGAAGTTTAAGAAATAAAATTAAAATAATAATTGCAAAATACAATCCCATTATGAATTCAACATTAGACAGGAGTTTTGTGGTACTCTTCCTGAACCAGTAAGACCTCATATAAAATAGCGTCCCTAATGCAAGTCCCAGCATATAAAAGGCAATGATTGCACCAATCCAGCCGTACAAATATCCATATGATATTTGAAAAAGAATAATCAAAATAACTTCAGCAGAAATTTCACTTGCACCAATTGAAAAAACCGATAGATAAATAATTGATCTGCGTTTGAAAAAAAGAAAAACAAAGACAAGTGGCACAAGAAATAACCAGGGGCTTAGATTGAATAAGTCAATAAACAGGTTGCGAACACTTCCCGATATAACACCACCCCATAATATAGTAGTAAAATAATAGCACACAGGTTTCAAATCAGCATTTAAAACACCTTCAGATTCTTCAACTCTATTCTTCAAATAATTCATTTTTTCTGGGGTGAAGTTATAATCAAAAAAGTATTCATTGACATAGGTTAAATCTAAATTTCTCTCCCTGATGCGGCTTTTTAAAATATCTGCTACATTCTCTATTTCTATCAGGTGATCAGTAGCAATATATGTTGTCTTAGCTGCAGGAAGAATCAATATATGTTCAAATGAAGAGTGCAAAGATTTGCGCATTGTATTCAAGAGCTGTCCAAAAAGTGGACTGATAATATCCGGGGGCGCAGTAATTCTCACTGATACTATACCCCTTGTATTCATTATCCTTTTTGCTTCAGCAAAAAATTCCTGTGTATAGAAACGATTGAGCTGAGCATTTACCGGGTCTGGTAAATTTATAATTATAACATCATATTTTTCTTTTGTATTTTTAATAAAGAATCGTGCATCGCCAAAAATAACATTTAGATTCCTGAAATCTTTTAGATTTTCTCCAATATATTCTTCACCCATTTTAAAGAGTAACGGGTCAAACTCGAGATATGTAATTTCCTTTATATCAGAATGTTTAGATATCTGCGTTATGCAATTTCCAATACCACCACCTACCAGAAGAACTTTTCGTGGCATTTCATGTAATAGAAGAGGGTAATGGACTGCCTCTTCACTCGTGTATATATCAGGACAAGAAAAATCATATACACCATTGATATAAAAATTTAATTGTGTATGGTGCTTTGTAATAGCAATCATTCCATATTTTGATTCTCTCAAAGCAACCAGATTCTGTCCTCCCATCTGGGTTTTTCTAGAATACTGTTCAACATCATTAACTTTTGTAAAAAGTAGTAATAAAATAAAAGAAAAAACTAACAACCCGGGTTTTTTAATCATAATAAATGCACAAACAGTTAAAAAGAAAACTACAATCAACAAAATTCCATACGGTGGCAAAATTTGAATCAAAATGAATGAAATGATAATTCCTCCAAGAAATGCACCTATTCCTTCTAACAAATATACCTTTTCCGGAGCAAGAATTTTTGAAGCAGCAGGAAACAGTGCACCAAAAACCAAACAGACTGGCGCAAGCGAAATAGCTGATATTAATATAATCCTATCCAAACTGATCACTTCACCAAAAGGCAATGAAAATATTTTGAGCGCAAATCTAATAAAGGTTATTGAAATGACTGCAAAAAAACCTAATATTAAAAGCAATAAGGCATAGGTTTTCTCTGGATTTGATTTTAATTTTAGCTTTGTAAAAATAAAACTGCCCAAACCACCCCAGACAAGCCAGAAACATAAAAGAATGCCAGATACGAGTTCATAACCCCCAAACAGAGCAAGCCCTTCTCTAATGACCAATGTCTGTGCAATTACTGCAGCCAATCCAGAGAAAAAGATTGCCCATTTTACCCTCTGCATGGAATAAGTTTAGGCAGATTGAGAGAAAAATCAAGGCTTTGCTACGC
>SOIY01000221.1 GCA_004376785.1 Candidatus Stahliibacteriota bacterium
GAAAGCCCCTTTCATTATTGGATGTAGGATGTGGAAACGGTTTTTTTACACATTACTTCGAAGAATTCTATACTACTTATGCTTTAGACTTCTCAAAGGTCATGCTGAAGAATAATTCTAGCAAAAAGAAAATCTGTGGCTCTGCTACCCAACTTCCGTTTGGTGACGATTCCTTCGACATAGCTTTTTGCTCAAATTTATTACACCATTTGGAAGAGCCCGAAGTAGCTATATTAGAAATGAAAAGGGTTAGCCGTGAATATGTAGTGCTATCTGAACCAAACCGAAATAATCCTTTAATGTTCATGTTCGGGATAATAAAAAAGGAAGAGCGGGGCACACTGAGGTTTTCATTGAGATATATGCAGAGGCTTATAGAGGGGGCGGGACTAAGATTGATATGTGCATCCAAAAGAGGAATAATCCTACCAAACAAAACTCCTAGTTTTTTATTGCCTCTTTTAAGACGTTTAGAGGGAGAATTTGCATTTGCTTTTTATAATATAATAGTTTCAGAGAAATTAAGATGAAAATCTTATTCATTAATCCTCCCTATACTAATTTCGAAGGATTGAAGGAATCTGCCGGGCACATGATGCCTTTATCTTTTGGCTATTTAGCTGCTTATGCTAGAAAGCAAATGGAAGGCCTAAAATTCAAAATATTGGATGCGGAAACAATAGGTTTAACATATGAAGAGATTAGAAAAAGAATTTCAAATTATTACCCTCACGTTGTCGCCATAACAACACCGACACCGGCTGTAAAACATGTTTATGAAATTGCTAGAATCACGAAGGAAATTGATAGAAATATACATGTTGTCTTGGGTGGTATACATCCAAGTGTTATGCCGGAGCGGACACTAAGGGAATGTTCGGCAATTGATTTTATTGTAGTAGGAGAGGGGGAAGATACATTATATCGTCTTCTTGCGGAACTTAGATCAAATTCAGATTATTTTGAAGGTATTGATGGAATTTGGTTCCATCAAAATGGAAAGATTTCCAGAACAAAAAAAAAGAATCTTATAAAAAACCTAGATTCTATACCCTTTCCAGCCCGTGATTTATATGAATTAGATTTATACAAATCTGCCCCTACAAAGAAGGTGAGTGATGAAAATGCAACACCAATTTTGACGTCACGCGGTTGCCCATACAACTGTATTCACTGCCCATCAAAGAGTATTTGGCATAGGACTGTTCGATACAGATCAGCCAGTAATGTTGTGCAGGAAATTGAAGAATGCGTATGCAAATATAATTTAAGAGAATTTAATTTTTTTGATGATACTTTTACTATCTCAAAAAAAAGAGTGATAGATATCTGTAATAAAATAAAAGAAAGAGAGATGAATATTCATTGGATTTGTTTTGCAACGACAGATGCAATAGATGATGAACTCATTCAACATATGCAATCTGCGGGTTGTAGGAAAATATCATTTGGGCTGGAATCAGGAGATCAAAAGATCCTTGATTTAATGCGAAAAAGAACGACCATTAATATGGGAAGAAAAGCCGTTCAAAAAGTTAGAAGATATGGTATTCCAGTGCATGCTAGTTTCATGTTAGGGAATGTCGGAGAAACAGAAGCATCTATTCAGAAAACGATTAATTTCTCTACGAATCTTGATCTTGATAATGCCACTTTTTTCATTACGACACCGTTTCCAGGTACTGATCTTTATGATATCGGTAAAAAATTAGGAAATATAACTGAAGATACACCGTGGGAAAACTTTGCTCCACTTACAAATGCTCCTCCTATATTAGTTCAGGACAATTTAACTGCAGGAGAGCTTGTTTATTGGCAGAAAAAGGCATTTAGGAAATTTTATCTGCGTCCGAGATACATGTTGAAAAAATTTCGGCTACTTGTATCCATAGATGGAATTAGGATGTTATTTGAAGGCCTCAGAATACTACTGCGAATTCTCAAAAAGGATAGATAATGAGGATATGATGTCAAAACAACCTGTATCTCAAGAACCCCTTTTTAAAGTTTAAAACAATTTTCATCACAGGGTATCTATTTTTTCCTTCTTCATAGTTAAGACTGATAATCCTGCTCTCGCT
>SOIY01000241.1 GCA_004376785.1 Candidatus Stahliibacteriota bacterium
AAATGGCGGAAGGAAATCCAAGTCGCTCGACTGATTAGTACCACTTGGCTCAATACATTACTGCACTTACACCTATGGCCTATCAAACCTGTAGTCTCCAGGTTGTCTTATGGTTTCTCACAGTTGCCTGTGAAGGAACGGGAGACCTTATCTTAGGGGGGGCTTCCCACTTAGATGCTTTCAGCGGTTATCCCTTCCGAACATAGCTACCGAGCACTGCTGCTGGCGCAACAACTCGTAAACCAGAGGTTCGTCCATTCTGGTCCTCTCGTACTAAGAACAGCTCCCTTCAAGTCTCCTGCGCCCGTGATGGGTAGAGTCCGAACTGTCTCACGACGTTCTGAACCCAGCTCACGTACCGCTTTAATGGGCGAACAGACCAACCCTTGGGACCTTCTCCAGCCCCAGGATGCGATGAGCCGACATCGAGGTGCCAAACCGGGCCGTCGATATGAACTCTCGAGCCCGATCAGCCTGTTATCCCCGGAGTACCTTTTATCCGTTGAGTGATGGCCTTTCCACACAGAACCACCAGATCATTAGGCCCGCGTTTCCGCTCTGCTCGGCCCGTCGGCCTCACAGTCAGGCTCCCTTGTGCCCTTACACTCAATGTCCGATTACCGACCGGACTGAGGGAACCTTTGGGCGCCTCCGTTACATTTTAGGAGGCGACCGCCCCAGTCAAACTGCCCGCCTGCCACTGTCTCCCGCCGTACAAAGGCAGGATTAGAACCTCTGATAAAACAAGGGTGGTATTTCACTGTTGGCTCCATCCCGGCTAGCGCCGAAATTTCAAAGCCTCCCACCTATGCTACACATGCTTCACAAAAATTCAATAGCAAGTTGCAGTAAAGGTTCACGGGGTCTTTTTGTCCTATCACGGGAAGGCGGCATCTTCACCGCCACTTCAATTTCGCCGGGCTCCTCGTTGAGACAGCGCTCTAGTCGTTGCACCATTCGTGCAGGACGGAACTTACCCGCCAAGGAATTTCGCTACCTTAGGATCGTTAGAGTTACGACCGCCGTTTACCAGGGCTTCAGTCGGGAGCTTGATCCCGGGCTAAACCGAAGTCCATCCCGAGATTAACAACCTTCTTTAACCTTCTGGCACCGGGCAGGTGTCAGTCCCTATACTTTGCCTTACGGCTTAGCAGAGACCTGTGTTTTTGTTAAACAGTCGCTAGAGCCCTTTCACTGCGCCCACACACCTATTTGCATACGTGTGTGGGACCCCTTCTTCCGAAGTTACGGGGCTAAATTGCCGAGTTCCTTAACGAGGATTCACCCGAGCACCTTAGGATATTCACCTCGCCCACGTGTGTCCGTTTCCGGTACGGTCACCTTAGTTTCTGACATAGAGGCTTTTCTCGGCTGAATCTCGAGGTGGGTTTATGACCTTTTGGGTCTCCCCATCACACTTCAAGGTTAAGAGACACTGGATTTGCCTGGCGTCTCCCTTGGAGTGTTTAGATCCTGTATTCCAACACAGGACCCACCTCTACTATCAGCGTCCCCCCATAGTTCATAACGAAACTAAGATGGTAGCCGAATATTAACGGCTTTTCCATCGCCTACGCCTTTCGGCCTCGGCTAAGGTACCGACTAACCCTGGGCGGATTAACCTTCCCCAGGAATCCTTGGGCTTTCGGTGTCTCGGTTTTTCACCGAGATTATCGCTACTTATGCCGGCATGATCACTTCCATTTCGTCGATTCTGACTCACGTCAGAACTTCAACCTACAATGGAACGCTCCCCTACCCCCAGTATTCTCGCAAAGCGAGATACTGAGCCGCAGCTTCGGTGATTGATTTGAGCCCCGGTATATTTTCGGCGCAAAGCGGCTCGGCTGGTGAGCTGTTACGCTTTCTTTAAATGATGGCTGCCTCTAAGCCAACATCCCAGGTGTTTAAGTCACCTTACATCCTTTACCACTTAATCAATTCTTAGGGACCTTAGCTGACGGTCAGGGTTATTCCCCTTTCGGCAATGGGGCTTATCCCTCACTGCCTCATTCCTGGGTTTATAAGTAATAGCATTCGAAGTTTGATTGGATTTGAACCCCGAAAGGTCCTCCTCTATTCAGAGCTCTACCACTATTATTGAACACCCAAGACTGCCCCTAAAGGCATTTCGGGGAGAACCAGATATTACCCAGTTTGATTAGCCTTTCACTCCGACCCACAGTTCATCCGAGGATATTTCAACATCCACCGGTTCGGACCTCCATTCCGTGTCACCGGAATTTCATCCTGACCATGGGTAGCTCACTGGGTTTCGGGTAATATCCCAACCTACTAAATCGCCCTATTCAGACTCGGTTTCCCTACGCCTCCTTCCGCTACTTTCGTAGAGGAATTAAGCTAGCAGGTTAGGGTAACTCGCCGGCTCATTATGCAAAAGGCACGCAGTCATTTCGATTGCCCCTCAGAATTGCTTCCAAGGGATCGAAATTCCTGCTGATTGTAGACGCATAGTTTCAGGTTCTATTTCACTCCCCGCCAGGGGTCCTTTTCACCTTTCCCTCACGGTACTAGTTCACTATCGGTCATCTGGGAGTATTTAGCCTTACCCAGTGGTTTGGGCAGATTCCTACGAGATAACCTATCTCGCAGTACTTGGGAAATCAATCAATGAAGATCCCTGAGATTTCGTTTACTGGACTATCACCATCTATGGTTTCCCTTTCCAGGAGAATTCAACTATACCAGGACTTTGTAACTTCACAATCCTCAGAGCAATTAGATTCGATTGAATCCCACGACACCGACTGTACAACGCTTGCCCGCTTGAACATACAGTTCGGTTTAGGCTGTTCCGATTTCGCTCGCCGCTACTTTCGGAATATCTTTTCCTCAAGGTACTGAGATGTGTCACTTCCCTCGGTTAACCTTCTATTCAAAGAATAGAATACCCTGAATTTCTTCAGGGTGGGTTTCCCCATTCGGCAATCGCCGGGTCAAAGGTTGTTCGCACCTATCCGACGCTTTACGCAGCCTACCACGGCCTTCTTCGCCTCCAGATACCAAGGCATCCACCATGCGCCCTTAATAACTTGGACCTAATTCCTTCCGCCAATTCTAATAAATTTTCAAAGATCAAATATCCATTCAGGATATGTAAATTTTCTAACTCCATTATATTATAGTGATTTTAACGTACTTGTCAAGGTATAAAATCACTCGAAGCTAATCATTATATATATTTTTTGTTCTTTGTCAATACCTCATAAGATTCCAAATTGGAATCTTATGGATTACGGCGATAACAGAAAGATTACAGAGATAAATAAATTTATTGAATCGCTGTAATCGTATTAAAATCTCCGTAATCAACGATTTATGAATTCATAAATCGTCAGAAATAAAACCTAAATCCCAACCCTCCCTCAAGATCAAAATCAGTTGAGGGGATTACGTTGACAACAGGATATAGCTCTAGGAAAACGCCAAAGCGGCTGATCAAATACTCTATTCCCCCACCTAATCTCAAGCCAATACAGAAATCTGTTTCATCGGTCGCCTCGTCAGTCTTTGCACGAAAACTACCACCTATACCAAGATACGGTACTACGTTTCTCAACGCTACCCCTTCCTCGCCTTTTATCACACCAGGAAAGAGAAATTGGTAGTCACCGGTAATATGAAATTTTACGTCGGAGACGAATGACCATCCTGCATTTACTACAATTGCCGAATTGCGCGACCACAAATATTTTCCAGTAAATCCAGTGGGACTACCTATAATTACACCGATACCATAATTCTGGGCAAATATGAATGATGGTATTATTAGTAATAAAAGTATTAAATATTTTTTCATTATTTTACTCCCAGTTATCGATACGTAATGGCATTAACAAATACGTCATATCTTCATCTGTTTTTGGTTTTACTACAGCTGCAGTAGATTGCGAGGTTAATTTAAATATTATATCAGCCGCAGAGATATGGCGCAAAATTTCTAACACGAAATTTGCATTAAACCATATTCCCAGTTTTTCTCCGTCGTATACACAAGGAATTTCTTCCTTTGCCTCGCCTATATCTGAAGATGATGCCGATAAGGTTATGCTATTACCGTGAAAATCGAATTTAACATTTTTGATATGAGGACTGGCAACAAGTGATACTCTTTTTAATGCACCATCAAGAATTTCTTTTTCCACGGTGCAGTTTCCTGTAAATTCTTTAGGAATAACGCCTTCGTAATTGGGGTAAGGTCCCTCGATAAGTCGAGCAATTACTGTTGTATCCAGAAATTTAATGCCCATTACTCTTTCTTCAATAAAAATTTCCATTTGTTCTTCAGGTTTGCTGTAGTCAATTAAATCAAATACCTTTGTAGCAATTATAAGCTCGCCTGCTGTTTCTTTCTTTTCTTTTTTATTCATGGCAAGCCTTGCTCCATCAGTTGTCACTATTCTTAGTTCATTCTCTTTTAACTGAACCAGAACACCATTCATTGGTCTACGGCTCATATCTTTGGCAACCATAAAAATAGTTGATTCTACCATTTCTCCCATTTCGCCAATACTTAAATCAAACCATTTCTTATCCGGAAATTTTGGTACTTCTGGAAATTCTTGATAATCTAATGAAGGAATATTAAACTGTGCATTACCCGCAGATATCAGTAATTTTAATTCCTTTAATTTAAAAATTATGTCTTCAATGTTCGCTTCCCTGGTAATTTCAAGAATTTTTTTGCCGGGGATCAAAACCTTTCCTTCTTCTATAATTTCGGCAGGAATTGTTTTTTTTATAAAAATATCAAGATCTGTAGCTTGAATTGAAAGATTACTATCTTTAGCTTCAATTATTATATTTTGTAAAATTGTATAAGTACTTTTAGGTGGAATTATTTTAACAATATTACCTAAAGTTTTCGCTAAAACATTTCTTTTAATTTTGAATTCCATGAAACCTCCTTAAATATAACAATAATAATATAATATAAAAATTATTGTTGTTGTTGTGTCTGTGGAAATGTTGATATCTCATAAAGTTCCCTGAAAAGTTTGATAAAATTCTATTACCCATGTTAATATCCATGTGGATTATTCTTGATAACTTCATTGTTTTTTGATGACTCGATATTTTACACATTTTATCAACTATTTATCCTGTTAATTATCCTCTCCAAACTCTGAAAATATTCGATATCAGATTTCTTTAAATTTGTAATCTTTTCTATAGCATGGATAACAGTCGAATGATCTTTACCACCAAAAAATTCACCTATTTCAGCAAGAGAAAAGTTAAGAAGCGTTCTTATTAAATACATTGATGTTTGGCGAGCAAGAGCAAGTTTCTGTGTCCTTTTTTTACCTTTCAATTCAGCTTCAGAAAAACCGAATTCTTCTATTACATTCTTTAAAATCATTGCTTTTGTAATTTTATTACCTGACCCAAAAAGGTCTTTAAGAACTCCTTCGGCAAGTTGTTCAGTAACCTCTTGTCCTGATAATGAAGAGAGTGCCAATAATCTAATTAAACAACCCTCTAACTCCCTGATATTAGATTTAACCCTTGAGGCAATATAGTAAGCAACATTGGACGGTATTTTAACATTATCGGATTCTGCCTTTTTCTGTAAAATCGCAATACGTGTTTCCAGGTCAGGCGCTTGTAGGTCAACAACTAAACCACCTTGGAATCTTGAAATTAACCGTTCTGCAAGTGTAAGAATCTCTTTCGGAGGCCGGTCTGATGTAATAACAATCTGTTTACCCCGGGAATATAGATAATTAAAGGTATGAAATACCTCCTCCTGCAGTCTTTCCTTTCCATAGAGGAACTGGATATCATCAATTAACAGTATGTCTTTTGTTCGATACCTCTTTTTATATTCCATTTGTTGATTCTTTTGGATTGCCTCGATAAGTTCAGTCATAATATTTTCAGCTTGTGTATATAATACGTTAAGTTTTTTATATTGACGGTGCACAAAATTTCCTATTGCCTGCATCAAATGGGTTTTACCAAGACCTACTCCGCCGTACATGAACAAAGGATTATATGCCTGTCCAGGGGCTTCTGCAACCGCTAAGGCAGCAGCATGGGCGAATTCGTTGTTCTTTCCAACGACAAAATTTTCAAAGGCATATCTTTCTTGAAGTTTTGTTTCATTGTGCGATAAAATAATCCGCTTTTTCTTTTTCTTTGGTCGATCCCCTTGTTGTTTTAATGCTTTAAAAGCAAGTCTAAGTCTATTGCCATTCATCTGTTGTACTGCTTCCTCAAGAATATTATAATAGTGTTCTTCTATCCAATCGATAAAAAAACCATTAGGGAATTCTACAAGTAAAACATCATCCTTTAATTCAACACCTCGACTGCTGCTAAACCAAGTGTTAAAGGACTGGGAATTTATCTTTTCCTCAAGATAAATTAGAATATTTTTCCAAGTATTTGTCGCTTCTTCATTCATCTTTTATTTTTCCACATTAATCCACAGAGTTATCCACATAAATATAGTTAAAACCTCCTGAAATTTAAGCAATTTTTATAAATAGAATAATTTTTTGTGAAAAACTATTTTAGACGCATTTTAAGTGTACCCAAAAAAATCAAGAAGTCAAGGAAAAAGTAAAATCTACGTAGTTTTTTTTGGCACAAAAATTGCAGTAAATCAGATTAGTACCTCCTCAATAATCATTTTACAATAATTCAATTCTTAAGTTATCTGATATCAACTGTATTTATTTTAACATAAATGCAATAATAATTTAGTTGAGGCAGCACTAGT
>SOIY01000327.1 GCA_004376785.1 Candidatus Stahliibacteriota bacterium
AGCGGTAGCGAGGCTTATAGGGTATCTTGTTTGGCTTTCATGCTGAGAAAGGCATGGATGAAGTCATCAATCTCACCATCCATTACGCTGTCAATCTGGGATGTTTCATGGTTTGTTCGATGATCCTTCACAAGCTTGTAAGGATGAAACACATAGGAACGAATCTGATGACCCCAGGCAATATCCGTTTTTTGTGCTTCAAGTTTATTTAATTTTTCCTCCTCCTCCTTTTTATAATAATCATATAATCTTGAACGAAGAATTTTCATTGCGTTAACTTTATTCTGAAACTGTGAACGTTCATTCTGGCATTGAACTGTAATGCCTGTGGGTATATGAACGATTCGTACTGCTGAAGAAACCTTATTGACACTCTGTCCTCCATGACCCCCAGCTCTGAATGTATCAATCCTTAAATCATCCTCGTTTATCGTAAAATTAATTTCTTCTACTTCTGGGCAAGCAAAGACCGAAGCGAATGAAGTGTGACGTCGGGCATTTGTGTCGAATGGAGATATACGAACCAATCGGTGTATGCCGACTTCAGCTTTTAACAAACCATAAGCATAATTACCTACTACTTCGACAGTAGCATCTTTGATACCTGCAACATCACCAGGTAGAAGATTGAGAACCCGATAAGAAAATTTTTTCATTTGGAGCCACCGCAAATACATTCTAAACAACATTTCTGCCCAGTCACAGGATTCGGTCCCGCCGGCACCAGGATGGATGGTCAAAATGCAGTTTTTTACATCATCATCTTTTCCTAAAAGAAGTTTGACATCCAGGTCCTTAATTTTTCTATAAATCCCTTTAATTTCATTTGCTGCTTCACTTATGATTTTTTCATCTAATTTTGGCAATGATATTAAACCAGACAACAACTCAACATCATCTTCAATGCTTTTGATCTCATCAAGCCAGAATTGTTTCTGACTGATTTCTGACATAACCTTCTGCGCTTTAGACTTGTCGTTCCAGAAATCTGAAGCAGTGGTTTTTTTCTGGAGTTTTTCTACATCTTGTGCAATTTTCTCAAGGTCAAAGATGCTCCTTTAGATTCTGAAATTGTAATTTTAAATTTTTTATCTCCTCGAGGTTTATACTGTTTATATCTGATGTCTTTTTCATATACTAATCACTCTTCTTTTTTTTCTTTGGTTTAGTTGCCTTTTTCTTAGAATATTTTCTTATAAATTTTTCTACTCTGCCTGCTGAATCCACAATTTTCTGTCTTCCAGTAAAAAATGGATGACATTTAGAACAGAGGTCAACTGAGACCTTTTCTACAGTAGACCTTGTTTCAATTTTATTACCACAGGCACAGGTAATAACACAATGAACATATTTTGGATGGATTTTCTTTTTCATAACAAACCTCCTTATGCTTCTCCACTCATTGAATCCAGAAAATCTTTGTTTGTTTTCGTTCGCCTCATTTTCTCCGTAAGAAACTCCATCTGTTCAATGACATTCATTTCTGATAAAAACTTACGCAGAATCCATAGTCGGTTAAGTTCAGACTCAGTAAGAATCAATTCCTCTTTTCTTGTACCTGATTTATGCAAATCAAGGGCAGGATAAATTCTACGATCAGAAAGTTTTCTATCAAGAATAAGCTCAAGGTTACCAGTTCCTTTAAATTCTTCAAAGATAATCTCGTCCATTCTGGAACCTGTGTCGATCAAAGCAGTTGCAATTATCGTTAAGCTTCCACCTTGTTCAATCTTACGTGCGGCACCAAAAAATTTCTTCGGTTTCTGAAGAGCAGTTGAATCTAATCCCCCAGATAATGTTTTCCCGGAATGCGGCACGATGGCATTATGGGCTCGCGCAAGTCGTGTTAAACTATCAAGTAATATTACAACATCCTTTTTTGCCTCAACCATCCTTTTTGCTCTTTCAAGAATTATCTCAGCAACCTCAGTGTGCCGATTTGGCGTCTCATCGAATGTGGATGAGACCACTTCAGCATCTACTGAACGTTCGAAATCAGTAACTTCCTCAGGTCTTTCATCAATTAAAAGCACAATAAGAGTTATCTCAGGATGGTTGGTGGTTATTGAGTTAGCAATTTTTTGAAGAATTACTGTTTTACCAGCACGTGGTGGGGAAACGATCAGCCCGCGTTGTCCTTTACCAATGGGTGTAAATAAATCAATAGTTCTCATTGTAAAGTCGTTTTTGTCCTTAATTTCAAGGTGAATGCGTTCGTTGGGATAGAGTGGTGTAAGACTATCAAAGACAACGCGTGACCGAAATTCAGCAAGCGGAATATTGTTAATGTATTCAATCTTTATCATAGCAAAGTATCTTTCGCCTTCACGAGGCGGCCGTGCGAGCCCTTTTATATGATCACCAATCTTCAGATTGAATTTACGGATCTGCGAAATCGATAAATAAATATCATCCGGGCTCTGTAAATAATTATAATTAGGTGATCTGAGAAAACCATAGCCATCTGCATGAATCTGTAAAACACCTTCCACAGGTACAAGGTCAGACCTTTGGGTATCAGCTTCAACAATTGCATGAATCAGATCTTGTTTCTTCAAATCGGTATAATTAAAAAGACCCAGTCCCCTTGCAATATCATGAAGCTCTGTTACCTTCTTTTTCTTAAGTTCAATTATTTCCATCTAACACCTTCCATTTTATAAAAATTTTGTTTCTCCTTTTCTTTTTAATCTATCCCTAATCCATATAGCATACAACAGGATCAACTTACTCTCATTGGCTCAGTTAGAAATGCAGGATTTATTTTTCATATATCATTATATGTCTTGGTAAGAAATTAAACATTATTTACTGCAGTAAATACCTGTCCTACATCTCATACACAAAGAAAGATCAAATTACTCCAATTAATGCATCTTCCGATAACTTCTCCATACTCCTTTTCATTCATTGGATAAATAATGATAAAATATTATAATGATAATTTTTTATTTGTCAAGACCTAAATTCAAAGATTACGGTGATGGAACATAGATTACACAGATGAGAAATTCAACAGACTAGATTGCGATCATTTTCTCGATTGCCTTTAGTGCTGCTTGTCGGACAGATTCTTCCACGTTTATTTCGAATTTCAAATCCTCTAATGCCCAGAACACTTTTTCTAAATTGCTCAGTTTCATATTAGGGCAAACAGCATTAGGGCTACCTGCAATAAATTCCTTTGTTGGGTTCTCCTTTTTTAAGCGATAAAGCATGCCTACCTCAGTACATATAATAAATTGCTCTGCCTTACTTTTTCCGGCATAGGTAATCATCTGTGATGTCGAACAGATCGCATCGGCAATTCCTTGAATTTCAAGCCGGCATTCAGGATGAACCACAATTTCCGCATCAGGATATTCGTCTTTCAACTTCAATAAACCTTCTTTTGAAAAAACCATATGGGTTGGGCAGTACCCTGACCATAGATAGAATTTTTTGTTTTTCATGCGATTCGCTATATATGAACCGAGGTACTTATCTGGTGTAAATATAATTTCGTCATTTTTGACCGAATTGACTACTTTAACCCCATTTGCTGAAGTACAACAAATATCTGAAAGTGCCTTTACGTCAGCTGTTGAATTTATGTAAGTGACCACAGCTGCATCAGGATGTGATTCTTTCTTTTTTTGTAATTGTTCAGCAGTAATCATATCAGCCATTGGACAACCTGCATGCAGATCAGGCATTATAACCATTTTATCCGGATTGAAGATTTTCGCAGTTTCCGCCATAAAACGGACACCACAAAAAAGAATTACCTTACAATCTGTAGTGTGTGAAATTTTTGCAAGATCTAATGAATCTCCTACATAATCGGCAATGTCCTGAATTTCTGGTAGTTGATAGTTATGAACCAATATTATTGCCCTTCTTTTTTCCTTTAATAGATTTATCTTTTTAATAATATTTGTTTGCATTATTTAATTTAATCAACAATGGATGGTGAAGTAAGTATATAGTTGATTGGATCTACCGGCACCTGTGATATACGAACTTCGTAATGAAGATGGGGTCCGGTAGATTTACCAGTATTCCCAACATAAGCAATAATATCTCCTCTTTTTATTTTTGTACCTACTGTAACTTTGATTCTTTGACAATGGGCATATAATGTACTGAAACCATATCCATGGTCAATCTTTAAGGTTAGACCAAAACCACCTCTATTACCGACAGATTTTACAATACCATCAGCAGGTGCAATAATGGGGGTTCCTGGTGGCGCAGCAATGTCCAATCCTTCATGCATCTTTATCTGACCGGTAAAAGGATCAATCCGATACCCGAAACCGCTGATAAACCATCCTTGAACAGGAATAATAGATGGCGTATGATCCCTTAGATATCTCTTCTCTTCAAAGTGTATTAGAAGCATATCATAACTTTCTTTTTGTAGTCTTGATCGTGCTACTAAATTATCCAGGATTTGCGATAAACTAGCAAGCTCGTTACGCATCTCAGTCGATAATCTGCTACTGTCATAATGATTGGCATAACCACCAACACCCATATTTCGCACATCGTCATCAATTGGTTTTAACGAAGCGAATGTACGGAGTTTTTTATCATGTATTTCTAAGCTATCTATGAAAATATTCAAACTTGAAATTTCCCGTTCTATTCTATCAATTTCCTGGTGTATAATCTTATTTTCTGCGTTCAATTGTACTAATCTGTTTTGATCAACCTTGTGGGATGTAAAAACAGTAATATTATATATAAAAAAAGCCAAAAGACCAATACAAACCGACGCACCTATAATTAGAAACACAAATTTTATGTACAAATTTATTCTTCTATTATCTTTGCCTGAAATTAAAATAATATCCAATGCATATCTCCAATTGTATTATACGAAGTATTCAGAAAATGTCAATGGTAAAGCGCGGGCCGCCACACCCTATAACGACTACCGATCTTTTGCCATTGGTATCTTAATCCCCTTTTTCCCGGCAAATTTAATTGCGTCTTTGTATCCAGCATCAGAGTGCCTGGCAATACCAATTCCTGGATCATTGGTCAAAACCCTTTCAATACGTGTATCCATATCCTTTGTACCATCACAAACCAAAACCTGACCCGCGTGTATTGAGTAACCAATGCCAACACCACCACCATGATGAATTGATACCCATGAAGCGCCACAAGCAGTGTTGAGCAAACCATTCAGTATAGGCCAGTCTGCAATGGCGTCTGAGCCATCAAGCATACCCTCAGTTTCTCTGTATGGCGACGCTACTGAACCAGTATCTAAATGGTCTCTTCCAATAACTATTGGTGCTTTAATCAGATTTTCTCTGACCATCCGATTTATCTCTAAACCGAATTTATCCCTTTCACCATAGCCGAGCCACAAAATTCTTGATGGCAACCCCTGGAAAGGAATCTTCTTCTGGGCAAGTTCAATCCACCTGCGAATGGATTCATCATCACCGAACATTTCAAGAACTTTCTTGTCAGTTAAGTAAATATCATTTTTGTCACCAGAAAGCGCTACCCAGCGGAATGGTCCTCTACCTTTACAGAACAGAGGTCTGATATATTCAGGCACAAAACCGGGTATTGAAAATGGGTTATCCACACCAGCTTTTTTTGCCTGACCTCGAATATTGTTTCCGTAATCGAATGCTATCGCACCTTTTTTCTGCATTTCCAGCATTGCCTCCATTTGTCTGGCAATTGATTCCAATGCTCTTTTTTTATATTCTTCAGGGTCTCTACTCCGCAATGCAATCGCTTCATCTAAACTCATACCTCCAGGGACATAACCATTCAACGCATCATGGGCCGAGGTTTGATCAGTTAAAACATCAGGGATTATTCCTCGCTTGACCAGTTCTGGCTCAATATCTGAAGTATTACCAACAAGCCCAACAGAAAGTGGCTTTCGTTTTTTTACTGCATCAAAGACTAATTTCAGTGCTTCATCCAAGTCATTAACCATAACATCACAGAATCCTTGTTTAATTCGTTTTTCAATACGTTTTGGGTCAACCTCAATATCAAGAATTATACCTTGATTCATCGTAACAGAAAGAGGTTGGGCACCGCTCATTCCTCCCATGCCACCTGTAAGAATCCATTTGCCCTTTAATGAACCGCCAAAATGCTTTTGTGCACAGGCTGCAAAGGTTTCATATGTTCCCTGGATTATCCCCTGTGTACCAATGTAGATCCAGGAACCAGCAGTCATCTGTCCATACATTATTAAACCAAGGGCTTCAAGTTTTCTAAAATAGTCCCAGTTTGCCCAAGCAGGCACCAGGAGTGAATTGGCAATCAGAACTCGTGGTGCATAACTGAATGTTTTAAAAACCCCTACTGGTTTTCCTGATTGGATAAGAAGTGTTTCGTCATCCGCCAGATTTTTTAATGATTCAACTATAGCATTATAACATTCCCAATTTCTTGCTGCCCTGCCACTACCACCGTACACAATCAACTCTTCAGGATTTTCAGCAACATCAGGGTTTAAATTATTCTGTAACATCCTTAAAGCTGCTTCCTGTTGCCAACCCTTGCAAGAAATTTTTGTTCCATGTGGTGCAGAAACCGGTTTATACACAAACTTCTTCACTGTTTTTGTTTTCTTCATTAGACCTCCTTCATCAAAATGGTTATTGGCTCAGGGTTTGGAAACGAGAAAAAATTCCCGCATCCAAACCTATTTTCCAT
>SOIY01000202.1 GCA_004376785.1 Candidatus Stahliibacteriota bacterium
CCCTGGGTAAGACTACACTGCCTTAAGGATTATTTGGATATGTTAAAGCATGTCCAGAATTTTCCTGAGGTACATGTAACATTTAACTTTACACCATCGCTTCTTTTACAGATTCATGACTATAAGAGCGGTAAATGTACTGACAAGCAATTCTTACTATTCAAGAAAAAAGCGGAAGAATTAACAATTGAAGAAAAGACAGATATTTTACGAGATTTTTTCCTCGCCAACTGGGAGAGGATGATTGAGCCAAACCGACGATATTTTTCATTACTTTTAAAGCGAGGTAAAAACATTGTTGAAGAAGAATTAATATCAATTGCTAAAAGCTTTACTACAGATGAATTCCGGGATTTACAAATATGGGCTAATCTTGTGTGGATAGACCCGATGTTCCGTAGTGAAATCGAAGATTTATACAAAAAAGGCAAGAATTTTAGTGAAAAGGATAAAGATAGAATTATTAGTGTCGAAAATAAAATTATCGCATCGGTGTTCGAAGAATACAAAAAGGCATTTGAATCCGGACAGATTGAAATCAGTACATCACCATTATATCATCCAATACTACCAATATTAATAAATAGTAACCTTGCCAAGGTTTCAAATCCAAATCTTACTATTCCATTTCAATTATCTTATCCAGATGATGCTACAGAGCAAATAGCTGAGGGCATAAAACTATTTGAACGATTTTTTGGGCAAAAACCAAAAGGTATGTGGCCTTCTGAAGGCAGCGTATGTCAGGAACTCATGCCTATTTTTTCTCAATTAGGTATTGAATGGATTGCAACAGATGAAGAAATATTGGCACGAAGCCTACAAACATCTTTTCGCCGGGACGAAAATGGCGTTCCGAATCGTCCGGAAATACTATATAAACCATGGAAATGTAAAGATGTAAAAATATTATTCAGAGATCATGCACTTTCTGATCTAATAGGCTTTGTGTATAACAGATGGGACCAGAAAGAAGCAGCACAGGATTTAATAACCAAATTATCACATATCGCAAATTCCCTGCCGTCTTTTGATAAATTTATTATACCAATAATCCTTGATGGTGAGAACGCCTGGGAAAGTTATGTTAATGATGGTACAGAATTTTTAGAAAGTCTATATGAAGGTTTTGTAAAAGAAAATATTTCAACAACAACAATATCAAATTTTTTGGAAAAGAATGAAGTAAAAAATAATCTTTCTTCGCTGTTTCCAGGTTCATGGATTGGGGCAAACTTTAATATCTGGATTGGCCATTCAGAAGACCATAAGGCATGGCAGATTGTAAAAAAATTAAGAGAAAAATTAGTGGAAAAAGAAGTACAGGATAAAGAAATCTGGGACCGATTCTATATTCTCGAAGGTAGTGACTGGTATTGGTGGTTTGGCGTTGAACATTTTACGCTTGTCGCAGAGGTCTTTGATGAATTATTCAGACTGAACGCAATTTGGATCTACAAAAAGATTAATGTAGAACCGCCACCAGAATTATTTTCGCCGATCAAAAAATTTGCAGAGGTGCTCACTTTTCAACCAAATGACAAGATGACACCTGCAATAGATGGTAAGGTCACGCATTTTTATGAATGGCATCATGCTGGGCATGCTGATGTTAAGAGGATGGGCGGCACAATGCAGCGTTTTGCTGGATTATTTACAACTATCTACTGTGGTTTTGATGACAAAAATTTGTATATAAGGTTTGATGTAGAAAACCACGACATTGCTGTTTATGATTACCGAATCAAATTTTATAAACCAAAAAAATTGGAAATCTTCCTCAAGAAAACTCCTGAAATTACCTATAAGATTGATAGCATCGTTGAAATAGCCATTCCGATTTCTCTTGTTGATGTAAAAGATGAGGGAGTAGTCGAATTTGTTATTAATGCACAGCATAAAGGCGTTGAGATCGACCGAACACCGCTTTTAAAATTCGCTGTAAAATTGAGAGATGTAAAATTGTATAATTGGACAGTTTAACCCGCCAGAGGCGGGTTAAATCCTAATTTCAAAACCCGAAATCCTAAACAATATCAAAATA
>SOIY01000332.1 GCA_004376785.1 Candidatus Stahliibacteriota bacterium
GACGCTCTTCGCTCTACGTTCTTTAATAATATTCCCTATTGACATATAATAAATTTTAGTTATACTTTTTTATAGTTAAAAATATATTGCAATTCTACGAGTTCTTCTTCAAATAAAGGGAATTGCAGTGGATAATTGTAATAAAATAGTGTAGTTAATTAATTGTTCTTTAATTAATTAACTAGTTAATCAATTAAAGGGGGTGTTTATGTTTATTATTGCGTTTTTCTTAATTGGAGAAATATGTCATACAACAGGATTTATTGATATCCCAACAGTTACTCAATACGACATACCCGGCATGTTTGGTGGCAGTATAATGTTTTCCATGCCTTTTTCAACTGAAGACCCCTTTCCTTCTGATCTTGTAGCTCCAGATCCAAAGGATTTTACACTGACCCTTCGGTATGGATTAGGCGGCAGGTTTGAATTAGCAGCATCAATGTATACACCATCTGCCTTTGCATTGGCTGTTTCATATTTGATAAAAGAAGAAAGAGATGGCAGTCCGGCATTATTCTGTGGTATAGACAATATAACATATGGCACACATATTTCAACTATTGGGATGAAAGATACAGTAGGTTTTATTGAAGAAAAGAATTACAATCGATATAATCACAGACCTCCAGAATTATTATCAGGCTATATTGCAATGCAAAAGTCCCTTGGTCAATATCTCAATCTTGTTATTGGTCTTGGAAGAGGAAGGTTTGTTGGTTATGGGCCAAGAAGTCATATATTTAATACTGATTTATTTGTTATTGGTGAAGAGTATACAGATTCAACAGTAAGTATATCTGGCTGGGCATTTGGTATATTTTTTGGCGGCTCGATAAGATTTCCATTTGGTCTGGAATTAATTGCTGAAATTGATGGCAGGGATGGTAATGCCGGTATAAAATATCATCATCAATACTTTACTACTACATTTGCTATTACCAAGGCTGAACATTTCTGGAGTCCCAAACCATATTCACCTAGGTTTACAGTGGGATTTGAAACAAACAACCGTTTTATGCTTGAAGGACCAAAAGTCGGTTCTATTGAGTGTATAGTCAGGGATCATACATCAAAACAGCTTTTACCCAATTCAATAGTCGAGATCAAAGAAATAAACAAAAGATATAAGGCAAAAGGCGGAACATTCATGGTAAGTTTACCAGCAGGTAATTATACCCTTACTGTAACAAAACCTAATTATGGTGATTACATTGCCAAGATATCAGTTAAACCCGGTGTTAAAAGCAAATTAATTTTCAATCTAAAAAAGACTGAACAGGCAATGAGATATGAGGTAGCTCTAAGGACAAAACAAGTCAATATCAAAAAATACATTGATCAGGGAAAGGTATTTTATACTCAAGGTAAATTGAACCAAGCACAGTCTTCATTTAATATGGTTCTTTCGCTTAATCCGGATCACAAAGAAGCAAAGGAATATTTAACATTGATTGGGCCCAGGCGTGCAGAATTAATAGGAGTTTACAGCAGTGAAGCAAGGTCAAGAACACGGGCAAAAGATAGGGCAAAGGCAATTGAATACTGGCAAAAAGTACTTGATCTTGATCCAGATAATTCTGAGGCAAAACCTGCAATAGCCAGTTTGCGAAAACAGATTGCGGCAGCGAAAAAACCAAAGCAGCCTGCTAAACCAAAAAAACCAACAATAACAAAAGCACAAATTGGGGCTTTGTACAAAAAAGGTGTTACTAATTTTACAGCTGAAAAATATAGTGATGCATTAAAAATATTTAATCAAGTTCTTGCTTATAATCCCAATCACACAGGCGCAAAAGACTACAAAAAACGTACAGAAGCAAGGCTCAAAGTACTAAGAGGCGGAGGATAAAAAGCGTCGAGCGATTTTAAATTTCATATTGTAAATTTCAGAAGTAACTATTCCAGCACGTCGAAGGTCTCGAGTTTTTCGAGAGGCAGTGCCATATCTCCTTGTTTTCCCTCCTGTTTTCAGCTAACCAACTCAGCGTTTCACTTATAAGTCATTTAGTCATTAGTCATTGAGTCATTGAATTCTTCAGC
>SOIY01000305.1 GCA_004376785.1 Candidatus Stahliibacteriota bacterium
AAAGTAAGGCTTGACGAGATAGAAAAAATCAGTATAATTATTAATGGAAAGCATAAAGTATAAATATGGTCTCACTTTTGATGATATTTTATTAATACCCCAATATTCAGACATTCTACCTCGTAATTGTGTTGTTTCAACAAGGTTTTCAAAACACATTAAATTAAATATTCCCATGATCAGTGCACCGATGGATACTGTTACTGAATCGGCAATGGCAATTGCACTTGCCCAGGAAGGAGGTCTTGGTGTGATTCACAAAAATATGCCGATTGAGAAACAGCAGGCTCATGTTCGAAAGGTAAAACGTGCTGAAAGCGGAATGATTATGGATCCAATAACAGTCAACGTAGATTCGCACATTGGGGTGGTAAAGGAATTAATGGATAAATATGGAATTTCAGGAGTGGTGGTTGTCGATAAGAACAAACGACTTATTGGTATTCTCACTAACCGGGATATAATCTTTGAAAAAAACCTTACCAGAAAAGTTAAGGATATAATGACCCATGAGGAGTTAATAACTGCACCTGAGGGAACGAGTTTAGAAAAAGCACAAAAAATATTAAAGAAACATCGGATTGAAAAACTGCCAATCGTTGATAAATCTGGTAAACTCAAAGGATTGATTACAGTAAGGGATATTATAAAGAAAATGGAACACCCTAATGCAACCGTTGATAAAATGGGAAGATTATGCTGTGCTGCTGCAATTGGTATTGACCGCAAAACAGAAGATAGGGCTGCGGCGCTTGTTAAGGCAGAGGTTGATGCTATTGTTATTGATACAGCCCACGCCCATTCAAAGAATGTGATAAGTGTGGCAAAAAGGATAAAAAAATTATTCCCAAAAATTGATTTAGTTGTAGGAAATATCGGCACGGCTGAAGCAATAAAAGAATTGTTAAAACTGAATGTTGATGCAATAAAAGTTGGTATAGGACCGGGTTCAATATGTACCACGAGAGTTGTTGCAGGAATCGGTGTTCCACAGGTAACAGCAATACGTGAATGTGCAGAAATAGCAAAGAAGAATAATATACCCCTTATCGCCGATGGCGGCATCAGATATTCAGGTGATATTGTTAAGGCACTTGCCTGCGGTGCATCAACTGTTATGATCGGTAATCTTTTTGCCGGTACTGAAGAAAGCCCAGGTGAAACAATTCTGCTTGAGGGTAGAAGATATAAAGAATATCGGGCAATGGGATCCTTGGGCGCAATGCCTAAAGGTTCTGCAGATCGTTATTTTCAAGAGACTGCCAAAAAATTTGTACCTGAAGGTGTAGAAGGAAGAGTGCCCTATCGTGGATTAGTAAAAGAAGTTATTTTTCAGCTTGTTGGTGGCCTAAAAGCTGGTATGGGATATTGTGGTGCGAAGAATATTGAGGTATTACAAAAAAAGGCCCAATTCATCAAGATCAGTTCGGCTGGTCTGAGAGAAGGTCACCCACACGATATCACCATAACTAAAGAATCGCCGAATTATGAAATCAGAGGAGTTTAAACAAACATTCACTACGATTGCATCTTATTATGACGCCTTAATGTCCTTTGTCAATTATCCTTCCTGGGTGTCATATATCGAGACCATACTTAAATTAAATAAGATTAAAGAGAAAACAATTCTGGATCTGGCTTGTGGTACAGGTGTTTGTCTTGAATTATGGTGGCAAAAAGGGTATAAGGTTATTGGGTTGGATAATTCAATAACAATGCTTGAGGTATGTAAAAAGCGATTTTCTCAAATATTTAATGGTAATGTTTATCTTATTAATGGTGACATGAGAAACTTCGTTTTTGCCAAAAGGTTGCCGATTATTACGTGTCTGTATGATAGTTTAAATTATCTTTTAACTGAAGAAGATCTTTTAAGTTGTTTTCAAAATGTTCGTGACGCTTTAGATAATAATGGAATATTTATTTTTGATATGAATACAGTACATTGTCTGCGCGATGAGTGGGGGAATAGCACATTTCATCGTCAGGATGCTAATATACATTCTGTATGGACAAATTCCTTTAATCCAGAGACCAATATTTCATCCTTAACCCTTACTTTAAATGTCCACAAGAACGGTGAAGTTAAAACGATACGGGAGCTTCATCAAGAACGAGCCTATCCACTTATAACGATTGCTGAACTTTTATCCAAGGCGGGTTTTGAATACAATTTTTACCGACATCTTACGTTTAATCCAGCCCATGAGATTAATGTAAGAATTATGGGGGTAGCGAAAAAATGATTGCAGACCTGCACATTCATTCGCGCTATTCAAGAGCAACATCAAAAGAAATGATTATTCCAAAGATTGCTGAGTATGCAAAATTGAAGGGCATTGGCATGGTTGGTACTGGAGATTTCACTCATCCTGAATGGCTAAAAGAACTCAAAAGGAATTTAAAAGATACTGGTAACGGAATATATGAATATAATGGTGTAAAATTTATTCTTAATGTTGAGGTTAATAATATATATACAAAAAAAGGTAAACTCCGTCGTCTACATATTCTTATTTTTGCTCCTGATTTTGATACAGTTGATAAAATAAATAAATATCTGGGCCGTTATGGTAAGCTTGCATCTGACGGCAGGCCAATATTATCTCTGGATGTGTATGAAATGTTTAAGGCACTACTCAATATATCCCCGGATATTTTTATCATACCCGCTCATATCTGGACACCATGGTTCTCGTTATTCGGTGCCAATTCCGGGTTTGATTCACTCGAAGAATGTTTTGGAGATTTAAAGGACAAGTTTTTTGCTGTAGAGACCGGGCTTTCGTCAGATCCATCAATGAACTGGCTCTGGTCTTGTTTAGATAATTACACATTGGTTTCGAATTCTGATGCCCATTCTCCGTCGCGGCTCGGCCGCGAGGTCAATGTTTTTAAAGAGGATTTGAATTATTACCAGTTGCGCGATGTACTAAAGAATAAAGATAAAAAGAAATTCCTATATACAATTGAATTCTATCCGCAAGAAGGTAAATATCATTTTGATGGGCACCGCAAGTGTGGTGTTAGACTTTCACCTAAAGAGGCGCGTTTTAATAATAACCTCTGCCCGGTTTGTTCGCGCAATCTCACAATTGGAGTATTGCACCGCATTGAGGCGCTTTCTGATAGAGATGAGGGATATGTTCCTGATGATGCAATCCCATATAAAAGGTTAATCCCCTTAGAAGAGGTTATTGCAGAGGCAAAGGGTTGTGGTAGAGATACAGTGGGTGTGAAGAATGAATATCGCAGACTATGCAATATATTTGGTAATGAATTCGAAATTTTACTCAATACACCAATTGATGAATTAAAAAACAACACTGAAGATAAGATCGCAATTGCTATTGACCGTGTTCGTCGCGGTGATGTAGTCATCAACCCGGGGTTTGACGGAGAGTTTGGTAAGGTTAAGATATTCGAAGAAGAAAAACCAAAAGAATCACAGTTAGGGTTGTTTTAAACTATACCTTTTCAAAAGCTAACTGAGTAGTGCCACTCATCAGAAGTATGTGAAGTAGTTACATACCTGGAAACACCTTCAACAATCAATCTACTGGTGTCAGCCACAACGCTAAAAGGACACGACCCTATCGGCATTCCACCAAAATAAATCTTTAAACAATAATCTCCTACTTCATAAGGTCCATAGATATCTACTACATAATGGGTTATTCCAGTATTAACTTCTAAATCAAATTCTGTGCGCATACTTATATCCTGATAAAACATATGGGTTAGAATTAAATTTTTTTCAAATTCATCAGCAAAATCAATCTGAATACGTATACCTATTAGCTGACCAGTTGTATCATAAAAGGCTTCTGTCGGCCACGCAAGCGCAATGGGTGGAGGAGGTACAAAATTATACACATTCAAAAATTAGAGTCAAGATGTCATTTTTCGTTGACATTATGAAAATTTTCTATATAATACTCTTGGCTGGTGGATTCAAGGGAAGCGCCGTGAAATTCGGCCGCGGTCGCCGCCACTGTAATTCCAATAAATGTTTTAATCATTAAAAGCCACTGTTCTGCTTTTTTAAAAAAGATGGAATGGGAAGGCTGATTAAAGCTGGATAAGCCAGGAGACCTATCCTCAGCCACATTAGGAAAGTCCTTCGGACGAAAGGAGGTAAAAATGATACCCTTGGTTTTCCTTATTAGCCTTTTTGCGCAGCCAATCTATGAGATGGAAGAGGTTGTTGTTACAGCCACGCGCTATCCATCTCCATTAAAGGATGTTGCATTGGCAACTGTTGTTATTAATAAAGAAGAAATTGAGAAACTACATCCAATAAGTCTTGGCGAGATATTACAGACCTATGCCGGCATAGATATTAAAGACTATGGCACACCTGGTTCGGTCTCGAGTATATTCATTCGGGGACTGCCTTCGAATGGAGCGTTGATTCTTCTAAATAATCATCCACTAAATTCAATTACAACAGGCATGGCTGATTTGAGCTCGATAAATATCAATAGTGTAGAACGCATAGAGATTATTAAAGGTCCGGTCTCAAGCCTGTATGGTGCAAATGCTCTTGGTGGTGTAGTAAACATCATAACCGTAAAAGATTGTGAAAAACCAGAGATTGAACTTAAAATCACCCCTTCAACAACTGATATTGATAAGCTATTTCAAGCTAAAGAAATTTTTGTTAATGCATCTCTCCCTTTTAAGAACACATGTTTAGATATTGCAGGTGCATATAATACTTCTGATGGTTTTAGAAGCAACAGCGATTTTACTGGTTACCATTTGCAGGGAGACTTTGTCTACAAAAACAGCAGCTTATATATTAAATCATCATTAACTTATGATGATAGAGATTATGGAGTTCCTGGACCCATGCCCCTGGTTGATAGTATTCATCCAGTTCCTCAATTTGGTGACAGTACTGCAACGTCACTGCTTGACAGGGAAAAGGATAATATCTTACTTGGTGATATAACTATCGAATGGAGTATATCAGAAAAACTAAAATGGTACAATAGTTTTTATGCCGATCGTAAATTACTTCAATTCCACACAACCTATTCTAACTGGCTCGGTGATACAATCACAGAAGATTTTGATTATCTTACACATACACTTGGACTGAATACCATGGCAGCAATAGATATAAACGAAACCGAAATTATTTTTGGCATTGATACACATTATGATACGCTTGAAACAACTAAATACTCTGAGCAGGCGGGTGATACAATATGGAATGTTTCTTCATATAATATCGGTGCCTGGCTGGAACTCAAACAGAGTTTTAATAATATAAAGTTTATCTCAAGCATAAGATTCGATAGGAATTCTGTATTCGGTGATTTTGTATCACCCGGGATTGGTATAGTCAGTCCCTTGTTGCCATATCTCTGGATGAAGATTTCGATTGGCAAGGCATTCAGGGCGCCGACATTCAATGATTTATATTGGCCAAACTCAGGTAATCCTGATCTAAAACCAGAACATGGTTGGGCATACGAAGTACGGTTTGAGAGTTCTCCATTGCGAAATTTATTTGCCGCGTTATCGTTATATATGCGTAATGTGACAGATAGAATCTTCTGGCTGCCAGCAGAAGATGGTTTGTGGCAACCCCAGAATGTAAATTATATGTCAGTAAAAGGCTTAGATGTTGAAATACGTAGTCAGATCAATGAGTTCATGGATATCTATGTTGAAGGTACATATCTTAATTCAATCCAGAGAAATAACGAAATAGTTTATGATTTTTATGACTGGATAGAAGACACCAGCCTTTTGATAATTGAGGAGATAGAAAGAGACGCTGCTTTCACACCGAAATATATTGTATCGTCAAAGATCAATTTAAAACTACCATACGAATTTGCAATAAGTTTTTATGGTTCGCTTGTTGCTGAGCGGTTTAATTATTATTCAAATTATGACAATTCCCCCAATGTGACGATGGATGTAAAAACTCTTGATAGTTATTTCATTTTCAATGCAAACATAAGTAAAAAGATGTTTAAATATCTAACATTATCAATCGGCGCAAAGAATTTATTCGATGTTGAATATGCGACACAGTTTGGTTATACAGTAAGTGACTTAGATTATCCTATGCCAGGACGGACATTGTTTGCTCAGCTCACATGGCGGCAAAGATAATATTTAGCCAACTGTAATGTGTTGAAAATGTAGCACTTACACGCTAATAAAGTTCTTGACTTTTTATAATTTATTAAGTATAATTCATTAGAAATTAAAATTATCTGAACTGCCTTAAGCAATTGATAATAAGAAATATCTTTGTGAATTGCGAGATATTGGATAAACAATAAAAAAAAGAAGGTAAATATGAAAAAAGTCCAGGTTCTCAAAACAAGTATGGCAGTTACGCTTTTGCTTTTTGCCTTCATGTTTAGATAAATAAAATTACAAATATTATTGCCTGAGCGCGATTTTCAGGAAACTGCTTTTATAATTGACACAGCAAAGTTTCTTGCGTATAATTGAATTGTGGGGTAGCTGGATAGCCGCGCCAATTGTAATTGCACCATTTATGGTGCATAAAGGAATTTGGTGAGGAAAGTCCGGGCTTCAAAGGGTAGGATGTTTCCTAACGGGAAGGTTCGGTAAAACGGACGGAAAGTGCCACAGAAAACATACCGCCC
>SOIY01000232.1 GCA_004376785.1 Candidatus Stahliibacteriota bacterium
TTTTATTTATTGTGCTCTGAATTACCTCCCCACATATACCAGCCATCATCATTCTTGTCTCCTGTATTTATTCCATAGAGCATACCATTATCACAGGAGATAAAAACCATGCCATGAGCAACAGCTGGCTGAAAACTAATCGAACCATCTATTTTTTCTTTCCATAATGCTTTTCCATCTTTTTCATTTATACAGAAGACCTCACCATTTCCTGAACCGAGGAAGAGCTTTTTGTTAGCATAAGATGGTGGTGAGAATATCCTGCCGCCAATACCTTCTTCATCCAGTTCATACTTATTTGACCACAGTTTTTTGCCAGTTTTGATATCAATGCTCTGGATTTCATTGCCCATGGCATTATAAGAGCAGCCGTTTTTTACTACTGGTCTTGAACCTTGATATGCCCAGCAACCAACAACAGAATATTGCCCGACATTAATTTTTGCCTGGCCAAGTTTTGCAGCACCAGGTGCTGAACCAAATCCAACACTGGCATCAAGTTCTGCTTGTACACCTGTCTTTGCCGTAGCACGACCATAAACAAGATAAGGCGCTTCTCTTTTTGCCCAGAGGTCTTTCTGCTCCTGAATGCCATTATCATTATTAAGTGTTGCCAAACCTTCATACTGTTTTACTGAATCCTTGCCAACCTTTTGCTCCTGGCGAAGACTTAAGAAAACTTTCTTGTTATAGATTAATGGTGCACAGGTCGCATTTTTTTGCTGAGACCAGATTAATTTTACATTTTTACTGCCATACCTGTAAACTGTGCCATCAAAACATGTGATGTAAACTGATCCATTATCAATTATTGGTGCTGATATTAAGTCACCAGCAATCTTAACATCCCAGACTTCCTTTCCATTCTTCAGTTTCATACAGGCAAGATGATGCGAGCCATCTGCACCAGGATAAGCCATGTATACATTTTCATCATCTATACCTGGTTGACTCATCAATGGATCACCGAGCCATTTTTCCCAGACCTTTTCACCGGTTTTTGCCTTTAATACATAGATTATGCAGGATTCTGTATTAAAAACCACATAACCTTTTTTTACAACTGCAGCTGTTGGTCCATCATCACCTGTCTTAAACATCCAGGTAAGTTTACCTGTTTTAGCTTCAAGCGCATAGAATTCATAACTTCCATAACCGCCACCCACAAAAATCAGACCGTCTTCATAAGCAACAGTTGCTAAAGGACGATTACCAGGAATTTGTAGTTTCCAACCAGTGCGACCAGATTTGAATTTGACTGCTTCAGGCTGCAGCCCTTCTATTACAGATGCACTTCTACTTACATCCATTATACTTTCTTGTTCTTGTAATGCCTTTTGTGCTGCCTTTGACACATCTTCTATTTGGGATAAACCAAAGCACAAAAGTATTAGACCAAAGATAATAATTCTGATTTTCATGTTTTCCTCCTTTTTTAATTAGAAGGCTTAGAGAGGATTTATACAAGGCTATTAAGGCATTTTATCTTTAATTGCCCTCTTTACGCCATTTCTTAGCCTTCTCCTGTCCTTTATTCATAATACAATTATCCTGAAATTATATTCCAATCATTTTACAATGCAAGAGATAAAGGATTCTAAAAGATATTTCTGTTTTTATCTTTGCTAGCAATCATATGCATTTGAGATTGCTTCGCTATGCTCGCAATGACGATCTATTAGGTATTGACCATACGTTTTTTTGAATTTGGATTTTGGGATTAATCAAACCTGCAATCTGCAGTTTGAAATTATTTAAATTCTTCTTCTAAATCCTTGTCCCAGAACTTCAAAGACATCAGTTAAAATCACAAATGCATTGTCATCAATATCTTTTATTAAAGATTTAAAGATATGGGTTTCCTTTTTTGTTATTACACACATAATAACCGGTCTTTTCTCCTTTGTATATGGGGAATAGCCGTCGAGGACTGTTACACCGCGTCTCATTTTATCATAGATTCTATTAATGATTTTATCTTGTTTTGTGCTAATAATAAATGCTGCGCGCGCATAATCCATGCCTTCTAACACCAGGTCAATTACCTTAGACGAAAGGAAAAGAGCAAGATATCCTAAAAGGGCTAATTCAAAAGATCCTGTCGTAACACCAGCTAATGTTATTACAACAAAATCAACAATCATTATCCACATCCCAACTGATAAATTTGTAAACCGAGTAAGGATTTGTCCTACAATATCAGTACCACCAGTGCTTGCTCCACTGCGAAAAACCAAACCCAGACCCGCGCCGAGTAGTAGACCACCGTATAACGCAGCAAGTACTGTATTATTTGTTGGTGTTGGTATCTTAATGGTATAGACCAAAAAATCTATTAAAAGATTCGTAATAAAAATAGCAATAACTGATTTAATTCCATATGAAACACCGAGAATTCTGATTGCAATTATGAATAGAGGAATATTTAAAATTATTGCAGCTAACCCAACCGGCGTATGGTACAAAAAATGTAAAAGCATTGCAATGCCCGTAACCCCACCTGGAACGATCTGGTGAGGAATGAGAAAGACCGCATAACTGAGTGCACAGATTATACAGCCAATTATTATATATAGTATTTTCATTTATTAGTTAGGATATTACATAAATATGCATTAGCGATATAATAAGTTGCAAATGTATAAATATGAAACTATTGCTTTTTATTATCCTCAGATGAAGTTACCTGCGCCTCTCTTAACCTTGCTATAAAAACCTTCACCTTTTCTAATTCTTTATTCTTTGCTGCTAGCTCTTTGTCGAGTTGTTCTTTTTCATCGTTTAATTTGGCTATTGAGGTTTTCATCTCCTCTGCTTTGGCAATAATACTTACTGCTTCCTTTTTGTCTTTCTGAAAATCTGTGAGCTCTTTTTCACTACGCTCTATGTTTTCATTTATTATTGCTTTCTTCTTATCAATTTCCGCATCAATATTGACGAGCTCCCTTCTTCTTTTCTCAAGTTTAGAGAACATATCTGATTCAAGCCCCTTTGCCTTTTCTATCTTATCCTCAATTTCATCGTATTCTTTCTTCTGTCTTTCGTACTTTTCAGCTTCTTGATTCAATTCAGCAATCTTTTTCTTTGCCAGTTCAATTGATTTACCTAATTCTGTTGCTTCCTGTTTTGTTTTCTTATATTTTTCATCAGCTTCTTCAAATGAACCTTGGAGTATTTCAAACTCTAATTGGTAAGATGATATTTTTGTTACCAGTTCTGCTTCTTCCTCTTTTGCCTTTTTCAATTCTCCACTAACTTTAGCATGCTCTTCTTTTAATTTAAGAAGATCAGCGTTCTCTTCTTGAAATCTGTCCTTTTCCTTGGTAAGATCTTCTATTTCCTTTTTTAACCCCTCAAGCGTACGGGTATCCCCTACTATCTCTAATTTCATTTCTTCAATTTTGGCAGATAGCACAGGTTCTTGTCCTTTCATCTCTTCAGTGCTTTGCTCCAATTTCTCCTTTTTCTTTGTTAAAGAATCAACGTCAGTACTCAGTTTTTGAAACTCTGCGTCCACTTTCTCCTTATTCTTTTTTGCTGTATCTAATTCATTCTCAAGCGATTTTCTTTCTTCGGTCATGGTTTTTAAATCTTTTTCAGTGGATCTTAAATCACTTAAGGCATTCCGTAATGTCTGATCAATATCTTGATATTCATTCTTTAGATTTTCAGTTTTAACTTTAATATTGTTATATTGTTTTTCCTGCTCAACCTGGGCTTTCTGCTTTTTGGAAATTTCTTTTTCCAGGACGTTTAATTGCTTTGAAACTTCTGTACCCTTTCTTTTCGTTTCATCTATCTGGTTCTGTAAATTTGTTTTCTCATTGGTCAGTTTATCAAAATCCTTTTTTAGGTCTTTTGTATTTTTTTCAAATTTATCTTTTTCCGCGGTGAGTTTTGAAATTTCTTTTTGTATCGGCTCAACTTTTGCAGTATCCTTTTCCATCCCCTTTATCGAATCCTGCAAGGTTTTTTCTTCTTTTGTCAAACGCTGTATACTCTTTTTTAAATCTTCGACCTCAGAGGCTACCTCCATCTGTGTTGAATACGTATCAGCGATTTTATCCTCGATTTCTTTTAACTCTTTCTTTTTTATCTTAAGATTCTTTTCACTGGTTTCGAGTTGACCTAATTTTTCTTCAAGTTCAGTTAATATATCAACATCTTCTTTCTTAGCCATAATACCCCTTTATGATCTTGAGTAAATCGGTAAAACCGCTGGTACTCTTCATCTTTAACAGAATTTGTATCATTATTATAATAGCGGCGAAGGGATTTGAACCCCTGACACAGAGATTATGATTCTCCTGCTCTGCCAACTGAGCTACGCCGCCTCAAGTGAAAGTATATTCGAAATTATTAATTTGTCAATGCCGATATGTAAGATTTCTGGTCTTTTTCAGAAATTTCTATTATACTAATTCATCCTATGATAAGACTAAATACCACACCAGATAAAATCAAAAATATTGGTTCAACTCGTTTGAATAGTAAGACAAGAAGAGCAACAACCCCGAATATTCCATAGGGTATATTGAACCAGTTTAATGTTATAAAAAAAATACCTGTGGACAATAGAATTGCTACTACTGCCGACTTTATACCTCCAAAAAATGAGATGACATATTTATTCTTATGTACTTTCCGATATATCTTAATTAAAAGCATAAGCATTACAAAAGATGGCAAAAAAATGCTTACAGTTGCAATTATTGCACCAGGTATTCCCATAACCTTAAACCCAACAAAGGTTGCAGTGATTGCTACAGGTCCTGGCGTTGTCTGTCCTAAAGCCACACCATCAAGAAACTCCCTGGCTGTGAGCCAGTGTCTAATATTGCATACTTCATTTTTAATAAATGGTATTGCTCCATAACCGCCACCAAATATTATCGCACCGATTTTTAAGAATACACCAGCAAGGTCTAATGCTTTTTTGCCATCAAAAAGAAGTAAGGGGACAGCAAGAAGACAGCGGCTTGCAGTTTTGATATTATCCAGAGCAATTCTGAGTCCACCACATATAAGAACTGTAAGTATTGGATCAAATTTGACGAGAAAAAGAATTAAGGCAAAGGTGAAAATGATTGTTCCTTTGATGTCTTTAATCATAACTCTCCCCATATCATAAGATGCCCAGAGGATTATTGAGGTCATTACAGCACCAATACCTTTAAATATCTGCATAACACCAGGCAATGATTGATATGTCAGATAGAACCAGGAGAGAATTATCATCAGTACAAAACTGGGCAAAAGGAGCGCTGTTGTAGTAATAACCGCTCCTTTCAGACCAAAAAGGTGATACCCAATATATTCGCAATAATTGGTAATAAAAGGACCTGGCAGCATCTGTCCCATGGCAACTGCATTGCCAAGATCGTCATCCGTTATGAACTTCTTTTTCTTTACACATTCATCACGCAGAATAGCCAGCATGCCAATACCACCGCCAAAACCAAAAAGGCCAACTTTAAAAAGGGACTTTGTAAGTTGTTTCAGGGATTTCATTTCAGCGATTAAGACTGCCGGTTTGATATCCTTGTAAATCAATAGTTATATATTTGTAGCCCAAATTTTGTAAATATGTGGTGATTTTTTTGCGGTGCTTTAAGACAATTTTGAACTCATTATTCAAGACTTCAATTCGTGCTATTGGATAATGGTCTCTTACGCGAACCTGGGTTAATCGACGTTTTTTTAAATAAGCTTCAGCAGATTCTATTCTCTTCAGGATTTTTTTATTTATTATTTTCTCGTAAGGAATTCTTGAGGCAAGGCACGCCATTGATGGCTTGTTCCAATTAGGCAAACGGAATTTTTTTGCCAGCTTCCTAATTTCTTTTTTATTAATATTTGATTCAATAAATGGTGATTTGACCCCGAGTTTGTTTAACGCTTTAAATCCAGGCCGATAATCACTCAAATCAGATGTATTACTTCCTTCAATAACATCATACCCATATTTAGCAGCGATTCTTTTAAAATTCTTAAACAAATCTATTTTGCAGTAGTAGCAACGAGTTTTCAGGTTTTTAACAAATTTTGGATTCTCCAATTCTTTTGATTGAAAAATAATATGTTTACATTTTAATTTTTGAGCAATAGTTCGTGCTATATCAATTTCATCTTTTGGATGAATGGGTGATGCTGCAGTAATTGCAATGACGCGATCCTTTAAAACCTCCTTTGCAATTTTTAATAAGAGACTTGAATCCACGCCTCCAGAAAAAGCAACAACAACTCCAGGATAACTTCTTAAGATGTTCTTTAATTTATCGAGCTTTTTTAATATTTTTGGTTTATTTTTGCGGTACAAAACTATCCCTGATTATATCCTAAATTCAACGCCTAAAAAAATCTTCGCTGACTGGTGGTCGTTTAACCCATCGGGTGAGTTCATCTTTATTATCGAAGATTATAACAGTTGGAATGTCACCAACTTCGTGAAATGCCCCTTCAGTTAATCCTTCGACAGTTTCCATATCAAAATATTTTATTTCGGCATTAAAGTTTTTTTCTCTTTGAAATATTTTATTTTATTATGTGCATCCTTACAGACCGGGCAAGTGGGTTTGCCAAATATGTAAGCTTTTTTCATTAAACCTCCTTAAAGATGTCAA
>SOIY01000318.1 GCA_004376785.1 Candidatus Stahliibacteriota bacterium
ATTTGGGTAAATCTTTTAAAACAAGGCAAAGTAGTTTTTACGTATCACTGCCAAGTGCAACTTATAACCTTGTCTTGGAAGCAGATGAGTACGAAAAACTTGTTAGATCCATAGATGTCTCTTCGGAAAGTGATAGTTTTGTTTTTGAAATGGTGAAGGCATCAGATAGGGTTTGGCTTGGGCTGAAACAAGATACCTTAAACATTTATTTAGATTCACTTGACAATGCATTAAAAAAGAGAGAACTACAGAAGGCAAAGCGGCTAATTGCAGTTGTTGAAAACTACAATTGTTCTGTTTCTGTTCTCGACAGTATTCATAAATCCTATGATTTAGCAAAAACAGCCTGGTCAGATAGTTTTCTACAAATTGCCCAGGAACTTGAAGATTCAACAAAATTTGCTGATGCTTATTATTACTACAAAAAAATTGTAGATATTGATTCTCTTAACGAAACTGCCTTAAAAAAACTTGATGAAATAGGTAGTAAAATTACTGGCTCACAGAAAGGCGATACCTTACAACCTTCCAAAGAAATGCCAACAATGGATCATCAAGCAATAAAGAAAATGTACAATGAAGCATTATCCAAATTTTTTTCAGAGGATTATAATGGTGCTTTGAAACTTTTCAAAACAATTCTCAGGTACGATCCAACACATGAAGGTGCACAAAAATATTTAAAGAAAACTGAAGCAAGGTTAAAAGTTTTAAAAAAGGGATAACTTAGGGTGGATATCCTACCTTTTCCAGAAAATTATTACGATAGGATAGATTCGGAATAACATAGAATAATATTGTATTATAAAGACCCAATTTTGGCGAAACAAGAATGTTTCTGAGTAAAATTGAATCCCATGAGTAAAAACTATCACGTAACCATTCCATCCAGGAATATAATACCTGGGGTGTGGTTCCTGGAATTTGAACTACAGGCATCCATTGGTCGTAAAGCGTTAAATCTTTTACAATTAAGCCATGTTTATGGTACTTTCTGTATAAAGCAGTTTTAGGTATGGGTGTTTGCACACTGATTTTAATTAAATCTATCTTTATCTTCATCAATAACTTCAATAACTTACGATAGAAATCAAAGTCTTCCCCTTTAAAACCTAATCTGATTTTACAACCAACAGCTATTTTGTATTTATGGATTAAACTAACCTGATGTGTTTTTTCTTTCAGGTAATCCTTATTATCAATGTTATTGCGTAGATTTTCACCTAACCAATCTTCTTTTAACCATATTATTCTCGTGCCATTATCGCGTAAAATGGGTAATATAGAGTGGTGGTTAAATACCTGTCCTGCAGTTTGGAATATCCACATTTTCTTGAAACGCCAACATTTTTCAAATAATTTAATAGTATAATCAATATCATACAAAAAATCGTCGTCCCGGATAAATATAATTTTTCTCTTAATATGCGAAATTTCTTCTACTACGTTATTTATTTCCCATTGCACGTACTTTTTGTATAAAATATTTTCGTAGCAGAAATCTTTTTGTGTGTTAAGACATGTACAGCCAAAAGATGTCCGCAATTGTGAAAGCGCTGGTGTAAATCCGTATTTTTCTTCAATGCTTCGCTTAACATTGAATTGAGCTGAGCCATTTGATGTGTAATATTTCGCAATATTATTTGCTTTTGCATGGGCAAGTATTTTTTTCCAAACATTTACAATATCACCGATTACTACTGTATCTGCAAATTTTTTATTACTTTTTGGAAACAACGTTGAATAAAAACCGTAACAGATAACTTTGGTTTTCTTGCCCCATGTTTTTCTTACTGAGTTTTGTATATAACGTGAGAGATTTAGAGGTACATTTACAACTAAGATGTCAGGTGTGAAATTAGGTTTTTCCTCAATCCTTTCATCATAATAAAAAAAATCATGCCCTTTTGATAAAAGTGCAAGGCGCATTGCATCATAGTTTGGCCTTCTGAAAAAAGCGCTTCCTTTAATTGCTTCAAAGGGAATGAACCGCTTTTGC
>SOIY01000113.1 GCA_004376785.1 Candidatus Stahliibacteriota bacterium
CTAAAACAAATCTATTTTCGCGCTTAAAGAATATCATCTTTCCTCCTGGGAATAAACCTCGTTACGTTGAGCTAAATTCTAAATTCTAATATCGAAATCCGAAACAATATCTAAATCTCAAATCCAAATGTTCAAAATCAACATAGTTTGTTTTTGGTTTATCATTTTGGTAATTTGAATTTGTTTAGTATTTAGTGCTTCGGATTTAGAATTTGTGTAATTAAACATGACTACCCTTACTTCTTATCGCCTAATGTAATCTTAGCAGCCTCTCCCGCATCATCAACGCCAATAATATCCATTTTAATGTTCTTAAGTGACGAATGTTTACGAGGTATGATTGCAGTTTTAAATCCCATATTCTCAGCTTCTTTTAACCTGGACACTATGCCATATACTGGTCTAACCTCTCCACCCAAACCAACTTCGCCTATTGTAATTGTTCCCTTTTCTATAGGTTTATTCTTAATCGACGAAGCGATAGCAAGAATAATACCCAAATCACTCGATGTTTCAAACACCTTTATTCCACCTACCACATTCACAAAACAATCAAATCCATATACACTAATTCCTACCCGACGTTCCAGTACTGCAAGAAGCATTGAAAGTCTTTTATAATCTATACCAGTTGCTACACGTTGAGGATAATTGAAAAAAGTCGGACTCGTCAACGCCTGCACCTCAACGAGCAATGGTCTCGAACCTTCAATTATTGAAATGATTGCCGAACCTGAATTTTTCGAATCAGATATGAACAGATTTGACGGATTAATAACCTCTTTTAACCCTGATGCAGTCATCTCAAATACACCTATTTCATTAGTTGAACCAAATCTGTTCTTTATTGCCCTTATTATCCTGTACTGTTGATTTTTATCGCCTTCAAAATATAAAACTGTATCAACAATATGCTCTAAGGTCTTTGGTCCTGCGATCACACCATATTTTGTCACATGACCAATGATAACAATTGTAATGCCATTTTCCTTTGCAAACCTCATTAAATCAGCACCACACTCCCTCACCTGGGCAACACTACCCGGGGCTGATGTCAATTGAGATTTATATATTGTTTGAATTGAATCGATAATCATAAAGTCAGGCTTATTTTCCTTTGCACACTCAAGAACTGATTCAAGCTCAGTTGACGAAAGAATATCGATTCCTGTCCCGTCAATGCCAAGACGTTCAGCCCTCATACGAACTTGATAAGCAGATTCTTCACCATTTACATAAAAAACCTTTCTGCCCAAACCAGCTACAAGACCAGATATTTGTAGCATCAATGTAGACTTACCAATACCTGGATCACCACCGAGTAAAATTAAAGAGCCTTTTACAAAACCTCCACCAAGTACACGGTCCAATTCAGAAATACCAATAGTACAACGTCCCTCTTTTGAGAACGGAATCTCCGATAAATGCTGCGGTATTAATAGTCTGGATTTCTTTCGTGATATCTTTTTTTCAATGATTTCCTCAACCATTGTATTGTACTCACCACAGGCAGGACATCTTCCCAACCATTTTGGTGATGATGCACCACAATTCTGGCAGACAAATTTAGTACTCATAAAACCAAACCTATCAAATCACAAATTATAAATAACTTCACCCCGTTAGATATGAACTTAATTTTTCTTTTCATGTATTTATGATGTAGTTAAGAACGATTTGATGCGTATTACCTTTAAAGATTGTTTTATCTAACGGGGCAGGCAATTTCTAATGACCTAAACCACAAACAAGAAATAAAAAAGTTTTGATATTAGAATTTGAGGATTGTTTAGAATTTGGTGCTTGTATTTTGAGATTTTTATAACAATATTATTGATTTGCATGATGTGAATTCTCGAACTCCAAAATTGTTTCTCCGTCTAGAATACTTTTATATTTATGTATCTTTTCGGATTTTCCTTAATATCTTCAAGAAGGTCTTTTAGAGCCAGATTAGTTTGCCTGACCTCTTCATATAATTCGT
>SOIY01000023.1 GCA_004376785.1 Candidatus Stahliibacteriota bacterium
GCGACATAGACCTGTGTACCTGGATAGCGGTCCATGACGAGCTTCGCTTCCTTTAAACCCAGGAAACAGCATATCTTGGAACAATAAGGGAGATGTTTGGAATCACGCGACCCAACGCAGTAGATAATAACCACTTTTTTTGGTTTTAGCTGTCCTGATGCTACAGCACGCTCAAATTCAATGGTCGTCATGACGCCGTCTAAACGGTTATACCCGTACTCTTCAACCTTTGACACGTCATACAAGTTTAACCCTGTTGCAACGACCACAGCGCCGGTATTGATTTCTTTTTCAGTAATTTTATGGTCAAGTTCGATTTTCCCCGGGCACACTTTTATACACTCGCCGCATTTTGTACACGTATCAAAATCTATTGCATACATGTCAGGATAGGTCGGCACATAGTAGATTGCCTTTCGTTTTTTGCCTTCATCATCTACTTCAACAGGACAGACATCAACACATTTTCCGCAATTAGTACATTCAATAACACCGCGTGATCGTGTTTGCACATTTATTTTATAATTGCCAACCTGTCCTTTAATATCTTTGATTTCAGTATTAAATGAGTATTTAATATTTTTATTTTGGAGCATAGTGCCAATCTGCGGCATTAAGGTATGGCTATGCGGTGTGCCTTCAGGATAGAGACGGTCCAGTTGTGCAACCATACCGCCAAGAAATGGCGTTTTTTCAATAAGATTAACATTCACACCATTCTGTGCCAGCTGCGAAGCGACTTCAATGCCCGCTATTCCACCACCAATGACGAGCACACTTTTGTTATCAATATTAAATACCTTTAGTTTCACCGGCATGATCGCCTTCATTTTTTCAACTGCACCAGTAATTAAATCCTTTGCTTTGTCCATTGAGTGTTCTAAAAGCACAATATGTTCATATAAATTTACGAATTCGGCATTAATGTTTGGGAATAATATCTCCATCAGGTTTGGACTGCATCCGGCAATCACAACTTTTTCATCAGGAGCAATTTCTGGTCTTTTTTTACACATATCGTCATAGTATTCGATTTTAATATCAGTGCCCATGTCAAGTTTGGGCAATTTTATTGCACCATTACAATTGCATATTAATACTCTCATAACACTCCTTATCACCCAGCACTTTCTTCAGATGGTGTTGGGTTGATCTTTTCTAATACTGCAGCAGGTTTAACCCTGTTGAATCTCATTCCTACTGCATTTCTGTCCAGACCAAAGCTCAAACCCAATAGTTGAGGATAATAGAGTACAGGAATTTCGTATTTGGTTTCAAATTTCGCCTCAGCCTTACGCTGATTATCTTCATACATTATTGTACAAAACGGGCAGATAGAGATAAGTGCGTCGGCATTATTATTTTTCGCAATACTTAATTTATGGTTTGCCATGGTTACTGCCAGGGCTTCATCAATACCCAATACTGAACCACCACAACACATTTTTTTATCTACATATTCAATTGATTCTGCACCGGTTATATTTATCATCTCATCGAGTGTGTGGGGAACTTCAGGATTATCAAAACCATAAAGCTGTGAAGGACGCATATAATGGCATCCATAATGAGGAATTACCCTGAGTGCATCTAATGGCCTTTTTATGTGCTTTTTAATGTTGTTAATACCGATATCTTCATAGAGCATTCTCACAAAGTGCCGAACCTGAACCTCGTGAGGATAGGAAAAACCAAGTTCTTTAAACTTCTTATAAAATTCATTATTTTTCATTTGCTTCTGGGCATCAGAGAGCATTGCTGTACAGGAATTGCAAAGTGTTACCACATCCAGATTCATCTTACTCGCAATGCCGATGTTCCGTGCTGCTAAGAGGAGTGATGTTTCTGCATCGACTGCTTTCAGAGGAAACCCACAGCACGATGCATCTTTCATATCTCTAAATTCAATGTTCAATTCTTTGGCAACATTACGAGCACTTAGCTCATAATGCTGTGCCCTTACTGGAACTGTACA
>SOIY01000048.1 GCA_004376785.1 Candidatus Stahliibacteriota bacterium
CCGTCAAATTCACATAGATAAATACCTTGCCAGGTACCAAAGGCAATCTTGCCTTCATTAATGAAAAGTGTCCTTGAAGAACCGACTATTGATGCTTTTATGTGTGCATCGGCATTGCCCTCAGTATGGGCGTAGTCAGGGCGAAGGGGAATAAGTTTACTTAATGTTTCGGAAATATCGGTTTGAACCGAAGGGTCAGCATTTTCATTGATTGTTATAGCAGCTGTTGTGTGGGGGCAGAAGACATGCAAAACACCCTCTTTGATTTTATGTTTATCAATGATTGCCCGGATATCTTTTGATATATCAACAAGTTGATTTCTTTTTGGTGTGTTTACCTTAAACTTTTCAAACATAATATTATTATATTTATTTTTATATGATTGTCAATTAAATTATGAGAACTCAAAAGATCGTTTTTCAAATCTCAAATCAGGGTATTGACAAATTGTATATTACGAATATATTGGTACGTGGGAGTATTGAACCAGACACATTACCTACAATCGCTTGGGAGGATAGATAAAATTCTTGGTTCCTCATCTGACCTTCATAAGGTTATAAGGAAAATCTACAAAGAAATCAGTAAGTTTTTAGATACCAGCAACTTCTCTATTGCCATTTACCATCGGGAAGAGAAAACATTAAGTTTTTTGATATACACAATCGATGGTAAAGAGATGCACGTGGATTCAATAAAATTGTCAAAAGGTCTGCCCGAATATGTCATTGGGGTCAAGAAAACAGTACGAATTGATAAGGATACTCGAAAATTCTGCAAGAAGTTCGGTTTAAAAACTATAGACAAAAATGCAAAAAGCTGGTTGGGTGTTCCAATTATATATAGAAATAATGTTGAAGGTATAATAACAATACAGGATTATAAAAATGCGAATGCTTATACAGCAGAAGACGAATCTTTTTTACTCTGTATAGCATCAAAAATAGGAGTAGTTGTTACAGAAACCAGATTGATAGAAGAAGAAATGAAAAGGACAAAAGAACTGTCAATGCTGAATCAGATTGCCCATGGGTTGACCATGAATCTTGGAATAGACACCATTTATGAGAGTACTACAAAATCTATTACACACTATTTTAAAAACCTCAATGTTTCGGTTTTTATTATTGAGGGCGAAGAAATAATTCTGAAGAAGTTGACTGGAGGTTTTAAAACCGAAATCCCCAGAGCTTTAAGAGTAAAATCTGGTGAGGGTATTGTTGGGACTGTTGCCAAAAAAGGTAAAATGATTGTTGCTAATGATGTTACCAAGAATTCTGATTACCTCGTTTATGGTCAGACCAGTACAAAATCTGAGATCGCTATTCCCTTGAAGATTTCAAAAGAAACAATTGGTGTGTTGAATATCGAGTGTGATGAATTGAATGCATTTAATGCGAATTCTGTTATGATTTTTGAATTGATTGCTGATCAGTTAAGTATCGCATATCATAATTACCAGTTGTACAACAAAGTTAAATCACTTTCTTTGATTGATGATTTAACCAAAGCTGCAAATCGTCGTCATTTTCATTTGATGTTAGATAATGAACTAAAAAAGGCAAGGGGTTATTCAAGACTATTGAGCCTCGCAATGGTTAATATTGATGACTTCAAGCACTTTAATGATAAGCACGGCCGTATTCAAGGGAATAAGGTGTTAATACATATTGCTCAAGTTCTAAAAAAGAATATACGCGAGACTGATTTTGTTGCACGCTATGAGGGAGGGAAGTTCGTTATAATATTCCCGGAAACAGGTAATCCCGTGGCAGTGAAGGTTTTAGGAAGGATTTGCCGTGTGATAGAAACAGAATCACTTTACATAAAAGGTATAGGTAAAAGAAATCCAACTGTATCCATTGGTATTGCAACTTATCCAATTAATGCTGAAACCGCGGATGAGCTTATCGAGAATACTGATAAGGCATTACAAAAGGCTAAACAAATGGGGAAAAACCG
>SOIY01000255.1 GCA_004376785.1 Candidatus Stahliibacteriota bacterium
TTTCAAATCAGATTGTACTTAGGTTTCTCTAAAAATCAAGAACCAATTTTCTAAAACCCCTATTATTTTTTATTTCAATTTATTAAGTCCCTTCTTAAAATCCTGCGTATTCATATTAACCAGTTTTATTGATGATAAAAAATCTAAAAATCCTGAGATGTCTAAATTCAAATAATGATCCTCAATCTGGTAATTGCCAGGCAGGTCATAAAAATATGCACCACTGCCTAATGCATCCTCAAGCCTGGCAATATTTCTGCCTATTATTTTTTTAATGAAATCTACTGCAGGCAACGGAAATCTTCCATCTGTTATCTGATATCTGTTCAATATGAGCATCTTCCCCTCAACATCCATTGCATCAATTCCCTGTTCATCTAAACTATCAGCAATAATAAATCCATATAAATTACCAAATAAGTGTAAGATTAATGTATTAGTACCATCAAACGCTAAAGGGAATTCCTTTATATCCATTTCCGGAAAAATTCTTCTCTTTAATACTGGAGCGAGAAGATAATTATAGTTCCCAGCACCCTTACCTTCAAACACCTTTGCAACTGCTGGCGCATTACCTATAAAAGTTGCATATACCTTCTTTTCTTTTTCTACAATCTGAGCAGTTTCCCAGCAACGTCCGCCAAGTATAAATCTTTTCTTCAAATGATAAATCCTGCCGATTAATATACCGGTACCAACATTATACACATCATATTCACCAAATGAAACTTCTGCAATATTAGAATGGATTTTCCCCCACTCAATTTTTTTCTCCAAATTATAAGAATCAAAATAGATTCCGGGTCGGGTTTCCTTTACCATGCTGTCATCAATAAGTTTTTTAAATACAGTCTTGATCTGTTCTTCAGTATAGACCGGAACTAAAATACTGTAAATACTTTTCAATGTTGCACCAATACGTCGGCGCTGATATAAATAGGAATATATCTGCTGGGGTATCACTGACAAGGACGGTTGATACCGCTTTTCAAATAATTTGCCCTTTATTGCACAGTCAAAAAAAGTCTCAAACAAAATCTTTTCCCATTCATTTGTGAACACACAAATTGCAAAGAGTTTATTTGTTCGACGATTTCCCCTGCCGATCCTTTGGAGTAAAGATGAAATATTAAATGGTGGACGGAAAAGAACAATACAGTCAACATCACCAATATCAATTCCCAACTCTAATGTTGATGTAGCACAAAGTATAGCTCTATCACTATTGTTCATTTGTCTTTCCACCTCTTCACGACGTTGTTTTTGTAAACTGGCATGGTGAACTAATATTGCATCTTGAAAAGGTGGTCGGTTAAATTCCTGAGAAAAAAGTTCAGCCAGACTTCGGGCATTAAAGAAAACTAAAAGCTTCTTTAATTTCTTCTGGGCGATAATCTCAAAAAGTTTTGTCACAAAATTCTTATTTGGTATTAATAAATATTCAATCTCGCGCATTGATTTTAAAAAACAAACCTTTGCATTTGGGAAGTATCGGGATCCGATATCCAAATCATCAATCGTTGCAGAAAGTGCACAGTATTGAAGTTTATCATTTATTTTTCGTAATCGCCTCAAAAGGATTCTCAGCTGATCGCCTCGAGGTGTATTATCAAGAAGGTGAATTTCATCGAGCACTACAATCTTAAGACCTGAAAAAATCTTCGGATGACGGGTCAGGAGTGAATCGAACGATTCAGGAGTGGTTAAGAGAACATTTGGAAGTTTTTTATAATCAAGCCCTGGTCTATCGCCTGTCTTGCGACCAAGATTAACACCACAATATGTAATGGGATCAACCAGTCTTCTGTACAAATCATTTACCAGTGCCCTTGTCGGTGATATATAAAGTATTTTTAAACTTGCAGAATCCGCATTAAAGTTATCTTTTTCAATCAGATTCTCAATAAGCGGTGCAATAACTGCTTCAGTCTTACCACTCGCTGCTGGTGAAATCACCAC
>SOIY01000337.1 GCA_004376785.1 Candidatus Stahliibacteriota bacterium
ATATGGGTTGACAATTTAAGGAATTTCTGTATAATTATTTGCAAATGATTTGCACTAATTATTTGCAGAGGAGTAAAGAATGAAGTTCAGGTTGACTGATTTGAGAAAGGAAATTTTAAGCGTTATTGATAAAGCAAAAAAACCGCTAAATGCAAAAATTGTTAAGAAACGTTTAATATCTCAACCTGATTTTTCTACAATTTACAGGGCATTGGATTTTCTTGAGAGACAAAAATTTGTATACTCAGTTTCATTTGCCGGGGTGAAATATTATTTCACAAGTAAAAAAGGCAATGGACACTTTCTGGTTTGCAAAAAGTGCAGGGAAATTCTTGAGTTTAAAGATTGTGTGGCTGAAAGCTTGCAGGAAAGAATTCAACAAAAATATAATTATAAGATTAGCGAGCATGTTCTTTATTTTGAAGGACTGTGCTCAGAATGTCAGAATTACTTAAACAAAAAGTCTAAAGTAATGAGTTAGATAATAATAAGAGCTTATTATGCAACGATATATTTTCTTTATACTATTTATAATATTAATATTTACTATAGATTGTGTTCAACAAGAAAAAGAATCAGATAAAATCAATGTTGTAGTAAGTATAATGCCCTTAGCAGAGTTTGCTGAAAAAGTCGGTAGGGATAAGGCAAGTGTGTCAGTTATGGTGCCTCCAGGTGCATCACCACACACTTATGAACCAACACCCGGTCAATTAGTAAAATTAAGCAAAGCAAAGTTGTATATAAAGGTTGGTTCACCTATTGAATTTGAATTGGTATGGCTTGATAGGATATTATCAGCGAATAAAGATATATTTATTATTGATGCTTCTTATGGCATAGAATTTATGAATGTGGTGTATAAACATCATCATGAGCAAAACGAACATTACTATATTGGAGATGATCCGCACATATGGCTTTCGCCCAAAAATGCAAAAATCATGGTTGAAAATATCTATAATGGATTTGTCTCAATCGATCCAGATAATAAAGAATATTATTCAGAAAACAAAAGATCATATCTTAGAGAATTGGATGAGCTGGATCTCGAAATTGAGATATTATTGGCAGATAAAATAAACAGAAGATTCATGGTGTATCATCCGTCCTGGGCTTACTTTGCAAGAGATTATAACTTAGAGCAAATTCCCATTGAAAAAGGCGGTAAAGAACCAACAGCACGGAGTATCCAGTTTCTCATTGAACAAGCCAGAATACAGAATATAAGGGTTATTTTTGCATCCCCGCAATTTAATACTGAAAGTGCAGAAGTAATTGCCAGAGAAATTAAAGGGCAGGTTGTTTTGATCGATCCATTACAAAAAGATTATATTACCAACATGAAAAAGATAGCACGAGTTTTATCAGAGGTAATGGAGTAAAAAAATGAAAAATGGTGTCATAGTCGACTTGCAGCATATATTCTTTTCGTATGGTAAAGTGGTTGTATTGGAGGATGTTAGCATTAAACTAAAGCAAAATGATTTTCTAAGTATCATTGGTCCGAACGGTGGGGGTAAGACTACAATTCTGAAGATTATTCTTGGTTTGATTGAACCGGATAAGGGTAGTGTTTTTGTCTTTGGGAATTCTCCAAAAGCAGCAAGGAAATTCATTGGCTATTTGCCACAGCTCTTTACCTTTGATTATGATTTTCCTGTAAGTATAATGGATGTTGTGCTGATGGGCAGATTGGGAAAACGGGGTCTGGGAAAGAAGTACACAAAAGAAGATTATCAGATTTGCTTAGAGACATTAGCTATGGTTGGTATGGAACATTTAAAGGACAGCCAGATTGGCAATTTATCCGGCGGACAAAGACAACGGGTTTTTATTGCCAGGGCTTTGTCTACGAACCCTAAACTATTACTCCTGGATGAACCTGTAGCCAGTGTCGACACAAAATGGCAGCAGACCTTTTACGAATTATTACAGGAGTTAAATAAAGAAATAGCTATTATCATGGTTACGCATGATATTAGTGTAGTTTCCACATATATTGACAAAATAGCCTGTGTCAACAGAAGATTATATTACCACGGTTCAAAAAAAGAAGGTATGCATAAAATATCAGAAATGTATGAATGCCCGGTGCAATTAATTACACATGATACTCCGCACAGTTCTTCAGGGGAGAGGACCAATGATTGAGATCTTGCAATATGAATTTATGAGAAATGCACTTTTAGCAGCTATTTTAGTCAGTATTGCTTGTGGTATTGTTGGAACTTTTGTTGTGGTCAAAAAAATAGTATTTATCAGTGGAGGGATAACACATGCTGCGTTTGGTGGAATAGGTTTAGGATATTTTCTTGGTATCAATCCTATATTAACTGCGATACCGTTTAGTTTGCTGTCTGCAATAGGGATAGGTATAATAAGCAAGAGAACCAAAATCAGCGAGGATTCGGCAATTGGAATATTGTGGGCAGTTGGTATGGCAATGGGAATTCTTTTTATTGGATTAACTCCTGGTTATGCACCGGATTTGTTCAGTTACTTGTTTGGATCAATACTCACTGTACCTTTTTCAGATATTATTCTTATGATTGTTCTTGATATAATTATAATCGTAACAGTGCTGGTTTTATATAAGGAATTTCAAGCCCTGTCATTTGACGAAGAGTTTTCAGAGATTACTGGAGTGCCTACAAGAACTTTGTATTTGCTATTACTCTGCCTTGTGGCTTTAAGTGTCATTGTGCTTATCAAAGTCATCGGTATTATTCTTGTTATCGCATTGTTTACTATACCTACAGCCATAGCTAAGCAATTTACCAATAAATTAAAGAAATTAATAATTTATTCAACAATGAGTGCTACAATTTTAACAGTAGCTGGATTATGGCTTTCTTACTTTTTTGATCTACCCTCAGGAGCAGTTATTGTTTTAGTTTTAGCGTTTGTCTTTTTTATTTCAGTTTTAATAAAAAAGCTCTATATAAAGACTTAATAATGACAATACACCTGGCAAATATAGATAAATTACTTGCATTTGTAATGAAGAAAACTTCTGCTCAAAAAATAATTGATATTCTTTATGAAAAGGTCAAATTTATGGTTGAGCGGCATATAACTATGCGTGATGTAGAAAGTTTTATTGCCTATCTTAAATTTCAACTTCCTTCATCAACTAATACCGGGTATTTAAAATTTAATCAAAGTTTGATTCAAGATTTTATCAACCATACCTATATAGGTTTTCCTGAACATGTCCATGAAGTCAGGAATAAAAAAATGTTTGAGTATTTTAAAAACAACATAAGAACAGGAGATGAAATAAATAATAAAAATATTGAAGTTTTAGAACGGATACTAAAAGAAGACACAAGTCCCACTGGAGAAAGTTTAAAGAACCATGCTCTTGTTGCCTTAATATTTAAATGGCTACAAGGCCCATTACAAAAACAATTATCCAAGGATCTAAAAACCCATGTGATTTTTTTGGCAACGATCTTTGGTCAGCATGAAACAAAGATGTTGTTTGATGTTAAATGGGAAACTTATAAGACATCAGGAAAGGATTTGGATTTGATTGTCAAAGAATATGATAATTTTGAAATTGCTATAAAGGATGCAATTAAGATGATAAGAAATGCTCAAACGAAAATTAGTAATGCTAATCCTGTTCATGAGCAATTTTACATTGTTTTCGAATGTCTTTATCGGCTATTTAAAATGAGTCAAATAAACAAACTCGATGATATTTCGACATTTAAAGATAAAATACTTGTGGCAACTACCTTAATCTGTTTACAAGATGAATTTGTAGAAAAGACTCCTGAACTAAAAAGCCTTATTCTGCTTTTCCTTACATATTATTACAAGTTTCGTGACCCGCGTTCCAGTGCCGCAAAGATACACTGGAGATAAGTGTCTGATTTTCTTGATTAGACTACAAATATAAATAAAGTATATAGATGGCTCTTGAACGTTTACAAAAAATTATTGCCCGGGCAGGTATTGCTTCCCGCAGAAGGGCTGAGCAGTTGATGTTGGAAGGCAGAGTTACGGTTAATGGTAAGGTAGCTAACAAACTCGGAATGCGCGCAGATGCAGAAGTGGATCACATCAAGGTCAATGGCAAGCTACTTTATCCCGCCTCAGTGCCAAAACACTACTTTGTTGCATTTAAGCCACAAAGGATGATTACATCACTTGCCGACCCTGAGGGTCGGCCTACAATAGCTGATATGCTGCGTACCCGGAAAATCCGCGTAAGGGTTTTCCCTGTTGGCAGACTTGATTGGGACGCAGACGGTCTTTTGTTACTCACGAATGATGGAGAGCTCGCTAACCGCGTGATGCATCCGCGAACACATCTTCCAAAGGTTTATCGAGTTAAGGTGAAGGGGTATCCGAGTGAACAGGTGTTAGAACGGCTTCGTAAAGGTGTTAAGATTGAAAATGGAGTACAGACTTTACCGGCAAAGGTTATCAAGGGACGTGCGACTGAAGGCAATACAGTGCTCAAAGTTGTTATAATGGAGGGCAGGCATCATCAGTTGAAGAAGATGTTCGAGCGTGTCGGGCACCCGGTGCGCGCCATCCGCAGAATTGCCATAGGTTCTTTATCATTAGGACAGTTGCGTAAAGGCGAGATCAGGCGGTTGAGCAATGATGAGTTGGCGCGTTTGAAAAAGGAATTGGGTATGGAGTGATGAGGGGAGAGGAGATTTTTGAATTTATTCTGTTGTTATTGACTCTTTAAAATTTCAAGATATAATTTATCTGTGAAGATCGAAAAATTGTATTCACGCTATAAAACAATTATTCCTGATTTCCGCGACTTTATGGAGTTTATAAAACAGCCGCTTTTACAATCGTTTCGTGTAAATACTTTGAAGGCAAAAAGGGACGAGATCCTTTTGTTATTAAAAGATTTGAAAATAAAATCATTGCCATTCTATAATAATGGATTTTTATTGCAGGAAAAAACGAGGTTTGGGAATCATATTACACATAATTTGGGCATGATTTATATACAAGAGATTGCATCAATGCTACCGGTTGTAGTACTTGATCCAAAACCTGATGAGGTAGTGCTTGATTTGTGTGCAGCACCTGGCTCAAAGACCACACAGATCGCTCAATCAATGGAGAATAACGGATTACTTGTGGCAAATGAGATTAATAGAAAAAGGGCCCAAGGTTTAATTCATAATATCAAAAGATGCGGATTGTTGAATGAAGCAGTTATAAGCCTACGTGGACAGAGAATTGATAAGATCTTACCTGATTATTTTGACCGTATTCTAATTGATGCACCGTGCAGTGCTGAAGGGACTATAAGAAAGTCTAAAGCAGTTTTATATCACTGGGGATTAAAAAATATCCAGAGGATGGCAAAGATTCAAAAAGGTTTAATAGTTTCAGGATTCAGGGCATTGCAGCCCGGCGGAACAATGGTTTATTCAACTTGTACACTTGCTCCTGAAGAGAATGAAGGAGTGGTTGCATACCTGTTGGATAGATTTCCTGAGGCAGAAATAATGCCGATTACAATACCGGATTTTAAGATGCGACCCGGGATTACAAAATGGCAGGGCGAAACCTTTGACAAGAGATTAAAGTCTTGTGCACGCATTTTACCTCAAGATAATGATACAGCGCCTTTTTTTATTGCCCGGATTATAAAGAGGGGAGTTTTTAAACGGCGTATTGATTATATGGGCAAAATCGAGTTTGAAGGTTCTGCTGTTGAACATTTTTACCGAAGATTTGGCGTTGATCCAAAGCGGTTTAAAGGATATTCTATTTTCCAAAACAAGGGTATGTCTTTTATCTCGACACCTCAGGTTTATTCATTCTGGGAGGTAAAAACGATTAGAAAAGGGTTGGAATTTGGCAAGATCTATGGTCAGGAAATAAAACCAGATAATGATCTTATTCAGCTTTTCGGAAAAAAGGCAAATAGAAATTATTATGAAATAAAAGAATACCAATTAAACAAATTCTTAAAAGGTGAAACAATTAGGATAGATTCCAGGTCAGGAATTAGTAATGGATTTGTCATTGTAACTTACAAAAAAATGCCGATTGCAATAGGTAAATACAATGGCAAAGAGATAAAATCAGAGGTAAAAAGGGAAAGAAGGATACCGATATAATTTCAAATGTCAAATGATAAATGACAAATAAAGACCAAAATCCCAATGCCAAATATTCAATATTTTTTCAATGACACAATAACCTAATTTCAGATTACTGATATTAGATTGCAGATTTTGACCATTCTCACAGTATTGGTTAATTGAAGATTTGTGATTATTGAATAAGTTAAAAAATTAGAATACTATCTATTATTATTTTAGGAATTTACCCCGTTTAGATAGTATCCCATTAGATAACAGTTAACTAACGGGACAAGAGTATCTAA
>SOIY01000158.1 GCA_004376785.1 Candidatus Stahliibacteriota bacterium
CCTTCGAACCGAAGATCGTTGCATTTTGTTGTAACTGGTGTTCCTATCCTGCGGCTGATGGTGCTGGTGTATCACGACTTCAGTATCCAACCAATATACGAATTGTGCGGGTTATGTGCGGCGGACGGGTAACGCCATCCTTTGTATTAAAGGCATTTGAATTAGGTGCAGATGGTGTATTAGTAGCAACGTGCCATTTTGAAGACTGCCATTATATGTTTGGTGCTCGAAAGGCGGCTGATGTGCATAAAATCACTGAGAGGCTTACTGAGATGATTGGGATTGAAAAAGAAAGGCTCAAACTCGATTGGATTTCATCAGCCGAAGCCACAAAATTCGCAAATGTTTCCAAAGAATTTGTCGAGACAGTTAGAAAACTTGGGCCATCGCCGATTAAAAAACAAAACCTTGATGTGTTGACTAAAAGTAGGTTAAATGAAAAATAGCATTGCTGCAGCCGTTAAGGAATCAAAAGCCTATCTTTGTCTCGAATGCGGTAAATGCACTGGTATATGCCCGATCTCACGATTTAACCATGGTTATTCTCCCCGGATACTCGTTAATAAAGCAATACGAAGCGGAAATCTTGATTTACTAAAAGATAAAAACATCTGGGCATGTCTCACCTGTAAGTTATGTGATGAACGATGTCCAGCAGGTATCGACTACATAAATTTGACTCTGGCAACTCGCTTGGAGGCGCAAAAAATCGGTGAGGAAGCGATCTGTTCTCATGGTGGTGCTGCTCAGTCTTTGATGCGTATTATGACCACACCGAATTTAGAACAAAAACGCATGGATTGGATTGATAATGAGTTAAAAATTACACAATCAGGTGAGGTGCTCTACTTTGTGGGTTGTCTGCCATACTTTGATGTTCTCTTCAGTGATATTGAAGTTAATACATTGAAGGCAGCAAAGGCAAGTATCAAGATTCTCAATCATTTGGGCATTACACCAGTAGTTCTTTCTCAGGAACGTTGCTGTGGACATGATCTCTTATGGGGTGGAGATTTAGAAAACTTTAAAAAATTGGCAGAGTATAATATTAATGAAATTAAAAAATCTGGTGCAAAAAAAATTATCTTTTCATGTCCTGAGGGTTACAGAACATTTAAAATTGACTATCCAAAATATTTTGAATGTGATTTTGAAATACAACATATAACAGAGGTAATCAGCGAAGCGATTTTAAATAATGCGTTAAAATTTAAAAATTTTGATAAGGTCGTTACTTTCCAGGATCCGTGTAGACTCGGTAGGCATCTTGGCATATATGATGAACCAAGAAATGCGATTACCGCAGTACCAGATTTGAAGTTTATTGAAATGGCGAGGAGTAGAAAACGTGCAATATGTTGCGGTGTGAGTGCATGGATGAACTGTACTACGTATTCAAAGAGTATTCAACTTGCACGTTTAAAAGAGGCAAAAGAGACTGAGGCAGATTTATTAGTTCTTTCCTGTCCAAAATGTGAAATTCATTTTAATTGTGCCATGAAAGATGAAAAGGCAGGTAAGCAGGTAAAAATTGAGACAATCCAATTAGTTACTCTTATCGCGGATTTAGTTAAGGAATGAAGATATTGTTAAATTCCAAATTACAAATGTCAAATGACAAAGAAAACATGAAGTTCGGAAATTATGAAGATAGGAAGCTGAGATTTCGTAAGTTCGTAACCTCTCAACTTCATAACTTCTTTATGGTTTGGTGCTTGGTTTTTGGGATTTCTTTTATTTAAGATTATGGCAAAGAAAAAAGTTGTGGTCAATTTTCGATTCAGGGAAAAACTGAATAAAATCCCTGGTGGTAAACATCACAACTACTGTTATCAATGCAGCGCCTGTGTTGCGGTCTGTCCGGCAGCCCGGTTTAGTAAAGAATTTAATCCTCGAAAAATACTGTTACAGGCACTCTTGGGTGCAGAAGAAGATTTGCTTGGTAAGGATTCACCGATTTGGCTCTGCACAAATTGCTATTCCTGCTATGAGCGGTGTCCTCAGGATGTACGACCCATTGAAGTGATTATCGCCCTTAAAAATATGGCAGTGGAAAAGGAAACAGCTCCTACTAATCTTGCTAAACTTACAGAAAACATTACTAAAACCGGGATGAGTGTGATGGTTTCCTCAGCAGTACATAGGAGAAGGAAAGAATTGGGACTCCCTGAATTAAAAACGATACCACTTGATGAAATGAAAGAAATCTTAAAAGACGAAGAGACTAAAGAGCAGTCTTCAATAGAACAGAAAACTAATAAATAAGGAGAATATATGTCAAACGAACTAATGATTTTAACATGGACAGCAGTAACAATAGGATTCGTTCATACCATATTCGGACCAGACCATTATGTGCCTTTTATCGTCTTATCGAAAGTAAGGCAGTGGAGTGGTATTAAGACAGTGATGATTACATTGCTATGTGGTATTGGTCATGTGTTGAGTTCTATTATTTTAGGATTTGTAGGTATTGCCGTAGGAATAGCTGTTTTTAAATTAGAGACAATTGAAGCATTTCGTGGAGAGATTGCTGCGTGGCTTCTGATTGCATTTGGGTTTACCTATTTAATCTGGGGAATACACAGGGCAATTCGTCGCAAACCGCATGAGCATCCCCATGTGCATGAAAACGGAGCAGTTCACTCACATTCTCATCAGCACGTTGGAGAACATACACACGTTCACACTTCGAAATCAGCGAATATAACACCATGGATTCTTTTTATAATATTTGTTTTTGGTCCGTGTGAACCGTTGATCCCTCTTGTGATGTATCCGGCAGCCAAAGGGAACATACTCTCAGTAGTAATCGTTGCATCTGTTTTTGGATTAACGACAATTACAACGATGCTTGCTGTTGTCTTGGTTTCATTCTACGGTTTATCAAAATTGCCAGTTCGCAGGCTCGAAAGATATTCTCATGCATTAGCTGGACTAGCGATTCTCTTTTGCGGAAGTGCGATAAAATTTTTAGGATTGTAATTATGAAGATTATCCCCTTTTGGGGTTGTATGATGCCTCTTAAATATCCACAAATGGAATTGGCAATCAGAAGGACATTGCCGAATCTCGGGGTTGAGCTTGTTGATATTGATGATTTTACCTGCTGCCCTGATCCTATTTATTTTAAGGCGCGTGACAAAATGAAGTGGTTGACAATTGCCGCCCGAAATTTGGCTGTAGCAGAGGAGACAGGTCTTGATATAGTCACAATGTGTTCAGGTTGTATATCAACCTTAAAAGAAGCGCAATATCTCCTTGCTGAAGATCAAGCACTAAAAGATGAAGTGAATAAACGATTGAAGCGAATAAATAAAGAATACAAAGGTAAGGTCAAAGTCAGCCATGCAGTAGTTGTGATTAGAGACGATTTAGGATTGGATGTAGTAAAAAAATCAGTAAAGAGATCACTCGAAGGAATAACAGTTGCAATCCACTATGGATGTCATATATTAAAACCGAGCCAGATCATGCATGTTGATGATGCTGACTATCCGAGTATCCTTGATGATTTTGTTGCTGCAATGGGCGCTACGCCACTTGAGCACCATGAAAAACTATTATGTTGTGGAAAAGGATGTATGGATGATGAACTTCCATTAGATATGACTGAGGCAATATTTTCATCAATTGAGAAAAGCGGTGCTGATTGTATGGGGTTAGTATGCCCTACGTGTTTTTCTTCTTTCGATTTAGGGCAAATCATGATTTCTCGCAAAAGAGGGAAGAATTATAATATCCCTGTTATTTATCTATTTCAACTACTCGGACTTGCCCAGGGTCTTGGGCCAGAAGAGGTTGGTCTTCACACCCACCGGGTCAAGGCAGATAAGGTGTTGGAGAAGATAGTTGGATAGTTCGATGGTCGTATCGTCTGATAGTCTTATAGTCCTATGGTCTTATTGTTCTAACTATCCGACTATGAGACTATACGACTATAAGACTACACTGAAAGGAGGTGATTTAAATGCCGCAGGATGATTTGAGGATTGGTGTCTTTGTCTGTGAGTGTGGTACTAATATAGCAGGTTCAGTTGATGTTGATAAACTCGTTGAAGAAGCCAAAGAAATGGGCAATGTTGTGTACACTGCAAAGAATCGGTATGTGTGTTCAGAGCCTGGACAAGCAGAAATCAAAAAGGCTATAGAAGAAGAAAAGCTCGACAGAGTAGTCATTGCTGCTTGTTCACCACGCATGCACGAACCGACATTCAGGCAATGTGTTTCTGAAGTAGGATTGAATCCTTATCTGGTTGATATGGCAAATATTCGTGAACAGTGTTCCTGGGTGCATATGGGCGACCGCGTGGCAGCTACAAAAAAAGCAAAGGATATTATTAAGGCTTATGTTGCTCGGGCACGATATCTTGAAGCACAGGATGAAACAGAAATAACCGTAACAAGAGCAAATCTTGTGATCGGTGGTGGTATAGCTGGTATGCAAGCAGCACTCGATTTGGCTGATGCTGGCTATCAAGTCTATTTGGTTGAAAAAGAGCCGGCGCTCGGCGGACTCATGGCGCAATTGGCAAAAACGTACCCTACTATGGACTGCGCGATATGAATACTCGGTCCGAAGATGATGGATGTCGGTCGACATCCTAACATAAAACTGCTGACGTATAGTCAAGTAGAGTCAATTTCTGGTTATGTTGGTAATTTCCACGTTAAGGTGCATAAAAAGGCTCGTTACATAAACGAAAATGAATGTACTGCATGTGGTGAATGCGCTGAGGTTTGTCCGGTAATTGTTCCTGACGAGTACCAGCAAGGACTGTCATGTAGAAAGGCGGTTTATATTCCATTCCCTCAAGCTATACCTTCAGCTTCTTTGATTGACATGGATAACTGTCTTGGTATAAATCCAATTGCCTGCGGTAAATGTGCTGAAAAATGTGATAAGAAATGTATTGATTATGATATGAAAGATGAAATTGTAGAATTTGATGTTGGTACTGTAATAGTTGCCACTGGTATGGATGTCTATGATCCCACAGAATTAGATGAATACGGATATAGAAAATATGAAAACGTTATAACAAGCATGGAGTATGAACGGTTCATGTCTGCGGGTGGTCCTTCTGATGGACACTTTATCAGACCTACTGATAGAAAAAGACCCAAGACGGTTGGGTTTATCCAGTGTATTGGTTCCCGCTGCGAAAAGATTGGTCGACCTTATTGTAGTAATATTTGTTGTATGAACACTATCAAGGATACGCTTTTATTAAAAGACCATTATCCTGACATAGAAGCAAAGGTTTTTTACATCGATATAAGGGCGTTTGGCAAAGGGTTTGAAGACTTGTTTAAACGTAGTAAAGAGGCAGGTGTAACATATATTAGGGGTATTCCTGGTGAAATAATTGAGGACCCTAAGACACGTAACTTAAAGGTTATAGTTGAGGATACCACTGCAAACAAAATTGAAGAGCATGAATTTGACATGATGGTGCTTTCTGTAGGAGTAACACCGAGATTTGATATGCCCGAGGTTCAGCAGCTTCTCACACTCTCAAAGACTGCTGATGGTTTTTTTATGGAGGCACATCCCAAACTGAAGCCTGTTGATGCACCTACGACTGGTGTATACTTTGCCGGTTGTGCTGAAGCACCAAAGGATGTAAAAGATTCAGTTACCCAGGCAAGTGCTGCTGCAGCGCGTGCCGAAACACTCCTCTCTGCAGGTAAGGTTAAGCTCGAGGCTGTTACCTCGACCCTGAACCTGGATTTGTGTCGATATTGTGCAATGTGCACGAAGGTATGTCCGTACAACGCATTTACGGTTGATCCAAAGAAGAAGACAATCTCCTACATCGAGGCACTGTGTAAAGGATGCGGTACCTGTGCGGCTGAGTGCCGCTTTGGTGCGCTCACAATGAAGCATTTTACTGATGAACAGATCATTTCTCAGATTGATGCTCACCTTGAAGAAGATTCTTATGATAAAGTTATTGTTTTTGCGTGTAACTGGTGTTCTTATGCTGGTGCTGATACGTGCGGTGGTGCTCGATTACAATATCCACCGACTCAGAGATTGATAAGAACTATGTGTAGTGGTCGTGTTGATGATAAATTTGTACTACATGCATTTAAAAAGGGTGCACCAATGGTTGTTGTATCAGGATGTCATTATGTGGACTGCCACTACATTGATGCGAATCGCTGGACCCAGAAAAGGGTTGAGAAGCTATGGGATAAACTGGAGAGATGGGGGATTAGACCAGAAAGATTATTACTCGAGTGGATAAGTGCAGCTGAGGGTCAGAGATTTGCCAAGACAATGCGGGATATTGAGGAGTTAAGAAAGAAAGTTACAAAAGAAGAGATTGAACAGACAATAAAAATATTGACTGAGGAAGAG
>SOIY01000085.1 GCA_004376785.1 Candidatus Stahliibacteriota bacterium
AAATATGACGAAAAAGATTATAAAGAAACCTGATATAAAAACTACATTACCCGGGATAAAGGCGAAAGGGGTTTTACGGCAGGAGAGTAAATATGTTTCTCCTTCATACACACGTTCTTACCCATTGGTAATCGAAAAAGGCAGTGGTGTATGGGTGACTGATATTGATGGAAATACTTTTCTGGATTTTTCATCTGGTATTGGTGTTGTTGCGACTGGACACAGTCATCCGCAAATTGTAGATGTGATAAAGAAACAGGCAGCTAAATTTATCCACATGTCGGGTACTGATTTTTACTATTCTGTACAGGCAGAACTGGCAGAAAAACTCGCTGAGATTGTTCCTGGAGCAAAGAACAAGAAGGTCTTTTTTTGCAATTCCGGGGCTGAGGCAGTAGAGTGTGCAATGAAACTTGCCCGCTATCATACAAAAAGACCAAGATACATTGCTTTTACCGGTGCATTTCATGGCAGGACATTTGGTGCTTTATCATTAACCGCTTCTAAAGCTGTTCAGAAAAAATACTTTGCGCCATTATTATCTGGTGTTACACATGTTCCTTATGCCTATTGTTATCGGTGTCAATTTCATCTTGATTATCCATCCTGCGACCTTGAATGTGTGAAATATATTGACGAAATAATCTTTAAGAAAGTAGTACCTCCTGAAGAAGTCGCCGCAATATTTGTCGAACCAATACAAGGAGAAGGCGGTTACATTGTTCCTCCCAAAAGATTTATCCCGGCACTTAGAAAACTATGTAATAAATATGATATTCTGCTCACTGACGATGAAGTTCAGGCAGGCATGGGTAGAACTGGAAAAATGTTTGCTATTGAACATTTTAATACAAAAGCTGATATATACTGCATTGCTAAGGGGATTGCTTCAGGTTTGCCTCTGGGTGCATGTGTGTCAGGATCCAGTATTATGGACTGGCAGCCCGGTGCCCATGCCTCAACATTTGGTGGCAATCCTGTATCTTGTGCTGCGGCTCTAAAAACAATAGAGCTTTTAGAGCACGGGCTTATTGAGAATGCCGCAAAAATAGGTAGAATCGCAATGAAGAGACTTCAGGATATGGAAAAGCAGTACGACTTTATAGGTGATGTTCGCGGTAAAGGACTGATGATTGGCATGGAGCTTGTTGCTGACAAAAAAACCAAGGAACCTGTTAAGGACAAACGGGATGCAGTTGTATATGAGGCATTTAAACAGGGATTATTATTATTGGGCGCAGGCAAATCAGCAATAAGATTAATTGCACCACTCGTAATTAATGAAAATGAATTACAGATCGGTATTGATATAATTGAGAAGGCATTGAAAAAAGTTTTTCGCGTCAGATAGTGTAACAAAAAAGGGGCTGTTTGAGCAGCCCCTTTTTTGTTAATTCTATATTTATTATAGCGGAGTCATTAAGACCCCAAACCAGACAGTAACAGTATCGTAATTTTCTCCCCAATATTCATCGATAAAAATAAAATGAAGCAATACTTGAGCAGTCTGACCACTTGGTATAGTGTCTCGAATCGGTGCAAGCGGAACAGGAATATCCAACACTTTACACGTATCAACATCGTAAGGGTCAGTTCTTCCCTCGACTTTTGCATATAATGCCATACTGATAGGTCCATAAAATAAATTACTATCTGCAATATAGTATTCATATACCATTTTTTGGAGATAACAATCTACAGAATTCTCTGCCACAAAATGAATTTCATCAATTCTTGCAAAAGGTGTCGTGTCACCCACACAGGTTACCCATCCTATAGGATTTATCCAGGTAATCTCAACATCCGGTTTTAATTCAGTTGATTCACTTGCATAATCACAAGCTATAAACAAAACGGCTACAGCCAAAAGCACCAGAAATTTCTTCATTATTCCTCCTTTATCACATTCTCTCAATTTTATTCAATATTTTCAATTTGTCAAGAGGCAAT
>SOIY01000258.1 GCA_004376785.1 Candidatus Stahliibacteriota bacterium
AGGAGGTAAGATGTGGTTGATTTTATTGATAAGTGTTTTTAATGTAGATCAGAATAAAATTGACAAGGCAATGGAGATTATAAGGCCTTATTATAATGAGGTGATTACAACGCAATACACGCAGATGAGGCATGATTTTTGTCCGGCGGGTATGAGCCAGTTTGCAAGGGATATAATAATTGAATATAGTCGTGATGATATTATTATTGGTGATCAACCTGCTGAGACATTGAATGTTTCTGGCTATTTTTACAATGATGGCGATATAATTATCATCAATGACGGGGTGCTAAGCATAAAAAATGCTGATTTTAATCTTGCCGGAGATATTATTATGGTTAATCAAGGCAAGGCTATAATTGATTCAAGTATACTCAATTTTATCCAGGATTATATATACCACCACATAATATATGTGACGGATTCTGCGAGCTTTTCAATTGAAAATTGCACAACGAGCTTTAATGGTTACCCATTTTGCATAAGTATTGAGGGAACTGGTGAATTCATAATGAACAATGTTGTGAATCAGGATTGGATAACAGCAGGAGTAGCCCAAAATGCCTCGGTCTTTCTTGATAATGTCGGCATTACTGGTGAGTGGTTATTTGCAAATGATTGTTATGCAGAATTTAACCATGTTGACAATTTTCTTACCTGGTACTTCTTTCATGATTCATCAGTTGTTGATATAACATTCCCAGATGAGGATACTATATTTGGCTTTTATATTGATTCCACATTAAGTAATGTAGGTGGCATTGGGTATCATGTTGAGATAGATAGCTCAACAGATTGTATGTGGGCAACAATACCTTTAAAAGGGTCAGATGTGACGATTAATGATTCAGAACTGCGAGTAACTGGTCTTATGTTTGAAGGTGTTGATTCATTTACGGTTTCAGGGTTAGTTAATAACCTGTTCTATCCTGATTATGTATTACCTATACCTGATAGAAATTATCATTTAATTAACACCTCAGTACAGACCTGGAATCTGTATCCTACTGATACAGCACATGTAGAACTTTCAAACTCAATATTTGGTGAGCTGTGTGGTTTTAGTTCCAGTTATTCGATAATTCAGAATGCATTCTGTGATGGCACAGGCGGCCATATTGAGGCGAGTTCTGATGCATTTGTTGTGGTTTTTTTATCAAGCATTGCTGCAGATGTGATAACCAAAGGAAGAGGTTGGTGTTTTCTCGGTTACTGCTCTATGCCCTGGGGTAATATATGGGTGACTGGTAGTTCAGTGATGATCCTTATTAACACGCAATTTCCTGAAGATCCAATAGTGTCTGACACATCGCTTGCTTTTGTCGCTGCAGTAACTGCACCTTCAAATGCAAATACTGAAGATACTGTAGGTGTAATTGGTTCTGCCTGGATTGATACTGGTCCTTATCATCCTTTAGATTTTGATTTTTACAGGCTTTTTTATCGAGCTCTTGGCGAATCTATATGGATTCCAGTAGGGGGTGAGAAATTTGAGGAAGTACGGAGGGACACACTCGATTACTGGAATACAGTTGGTCTTGCGCCTGATATATATGAAATCAAACTCGTTCTAAAAGATAATGCCGGCGATAGTGTTGAGGCAATGAAACAGATTAGATTAAGAGCTGTTGGAATCGAAGAAGGTATTAGTAGTTACGAAGGCAATTGTAATATTGAACTACAAAGAATTGGACCAAGACTTTTCTATATTACAATACATGACTCAAAAGCCGATATTCGAATTTATGACATACTGGGTCGTCAGATTCAAAAGATTAACGCGTCTGAAATCTACTGGACTGCTCCCTCAAGTGGCATTTTCTTTTTAAAAGACAAAAATACCAAAATTACAAAGAAAATAATAGTGTATTAATTAATTATTCTTAAAACCTTCCAAATATCTACAGACCAAAAAAACTACTTAAGTAGTTAAATAATTATTTAATTGT
>SOIY01000342.1 GCA_004376785.1 Candidatus Stahliibacteriota bacterium
CGATTTATTGAAAAAGATGGGTAAAAAAATACCCAAGAATATACCGTTCAAGATAAATACTAAACACTAAATCCGAAATCCTAAATACTCACCCCGTTAGATATTCGCCTAATTTATTTTTGAAACATTTATAGGATTGTGAAGATACTTTAGTGTGTATATCTCTAATACTTTTTTATCTAACGGGGCAGGCAAAATTCAAATATCTAAATTCACCCACGCCCCTCGAAGAGGAGCGGGGTTCAAAACCTTTTCACCACCACCTTCCTCCCCCTCGAGGGGGAGGATAAAAGAGGGGGTGTTTAGAACATTTAAATCCAGTCCATCGCAAGATAGGCAGGATGAATTTATAATTTAGGATTTGTTTGAGATTTAGTATTTTGAAATTAGGGATTTTAAAAAAGGGTATTAATGATCGGGGCTTGATTAATTAGAAATTTGGTCAGGTCAATCAAGCCCCGACTATATTTGATTGTTACTCGCTTATAGTATATGGAAGAAGCCATCCATTGAAGTCGTATATATCTTCTGATGTATAAAGTGTAGAGTGTGACAACAAATCAAAAATGGCAAAGCGCGCAGCTCTACTTGATGGTGCTGGGCTGGGTGAATTATTGCCTACTATTCTTTTACTTTTAGGAGTTGGAATTGTTTTGATTCCTCTTGGAATGATTGTGTTCAGGAAAGCAGAATTTTATGCAAAGAAAAAAGGTAAACTGAAGCGCTCAGGGTGAATATTGTTGGTTGACATACAGAATTCTTTAAGTAGAATGATTACTATGTCACCTTTGGTGACGTCGATGACGGAGATGTACAAACAGATGACAAAGATATATGGACTGGCTATAGAAATGGGGAAGAACTTTTACAGTGATATTACTTTTTATATCTCTGTAATCTACAGTTTAGCACTGCAATCAAAGCATATCGAAGATATGCTACAGGAGGAATAAATGGGACCTTTTCATACACCTTGGTTAACTTTTGTAGCATGGATCGTTGCATTCGGCTGCATTATATTCAGTATTATATGGGCAATCTGGGTTTTCAAGCCAAAAGAGGATGATGATGAGTGAATCTCTTATTTATGCAATAATTATCATTGTCTATCTGGCAATACTGATTCTTATTGGGTTTATTACTGGTCGTAAGACAAAGAGTGTTGAAGATTTCTATATTGGGGGTAGACAGATTGGGCCATGGGTAACTGCTTTGTCCTTTGTTGCAGCCTATTTCAGTTCAGTAGTTATTATCGGCGGTGGTGGATTTGGCTATATGTTTGGTATGTCGACACTCTGGATTGGTGCGATCAATGTTCTTCTAGGCTGTACAGTATGTTGGATTGTTCTTGGACCAAGAATCAGAAAATTTACACAGCGATTGAACACAATGACTATCCCGGGATTTTTTGGAGAACGGTATAAATCAAACTTTGCTCTCATGTTTTCTGCAATCATTATTGTATTGTTTATGATATTTTATAATGTTAGTATCTTAAAGGGAATGGGTCATATCTTTGAGGTTTTAATGAATATTCCTTATGCCTATGGTATTCTTCTGGCAGGAGTTATTATCCTCTTCTATGTGTCAATTGGCGGATACCTTGCTGTTGTCTGGACGAGTTTTATCCAGGCATGGGTTATGGGTATAGGTTTGATTGTTCTTACAATATTTTCTATAAAGGCGATCGGCGGTATTGGTCCAGCAAACCAGGCATTAGAAGCAATCAATCCGGGATTGATTAATACCCCAGGTGTATGGGGTTGGCCAGGACTTATTTCTTTTGCCCTGATTGTTAGTTTTGGGGTTTGGGGAATGCCACAGTTGGTCGTAAGGTTTTATTCATTGAAAAATTTAAAGGTACTAAAAATTGGTACTGTCATTGCAACAATAGGTACGTGTATGGCGCTCCTGCCATATTTTAATGGGGCAATAGCGCGGGTTCTCTGTCCTGGTTTACAAAATCCTGACCTGGCTATTCCTACGTTAGCAAAAAATGTTCTTTCTCCTTTTGGCTCTGCAATAGTACTTGCCGGAGTAGTGGCAGCTGGTATGTCAACATTTGCTTCGGTTTTAATAATTTTATCGAGTTCTATGATTCAGGATATTGCTAAAAAGGGATTGAAAAAGAAATTAGCAAAAGGAAAAAGTCTTCTTTATAGTAAGATTGCGAGCATAATAATTGGTATTGTCTCACTCATTATTGCGTTTAATCCTCCGGCATTGGTTTTAACATTGACTGCATTTGCCTGGGCAGTAATTGCCTCTACCACGCTCTGGCCTATTCTTTTTGGCATTTACTGGAAAAAAGCAACAAAAATGGGTTGTATTATTTCTATGGTTGGTGGATTTATAACAGCACTTGGCTGGATGGTCATTGGTAAGCCCTTTGGTATACATGGTTTTATTCCCGGTATTATTGTTGGTTTGATATTAATGATTTTAGTAAGTTTATTTACACCCGGATTTTCCAAAGAGCATATCGAAAAAATCTGGGGATAATTATAAACGGATTAACGTTAAGCTTTTAGTAACTCCAATAATAAATGAACCTATTATTTCAGTAACACCATTTTTCTGGTGTAAATAGTATCTCCTGTGTTTAGGTTGCAAAAGTAGATACCATTTGGTAAAGTATTACCTTTGTTATCCGTGCCATCCCAAGAAATAGAAGTAGGCAGTAAAGAGTAAGGAGTAGGCAGTGGGAATTGTTTAACCAGTCTTCCGTTTGTATTATATATTTTTAACTCTATGCCCTCTGCACTTTGCCCTATGCAATATCTAATATCTATTTTTCCTTTGAATGGATTTGGGTAAATCAAATCCAGACCTTGATAAACTACAGATGTATCATATTCATTAAAGATATTAATAAGCTGAGGTGGCTCACCAGGGGTAAGGATAACCAGTGTTGAATTCGGTACTGCTGCCCAGTAGAGATTTAATGTATCAAGAGGTTTTGAGGCAGCAACCCAGAAGTTTGAGATTCCTACTTGCGGATAATAATAAAGATCAAACCCTCTTAGCGGAGACCTTGCATAACGTAATGCCCACAGGGTGAAACCATCTGACATAACAAAGTTAAGTTGTGCGTTATCAAAATTTAAGGCAGAATCAAGTTTGGTTATGGCTATTTTTATACATTCCTCAATTGTATTATTATAATATACGTCAATTATTTCCATCATGTATATGGCGTAGAGGTCTGAGTCAAGATAATCAGGTTCGTAATCCGGCGGATTCAAAGCCAAGTAAACTGGATTAACACTCTCGATGAGTTCTAATAGAACTTGCGTGGATATTGTGCCGTTATGGGCAAAAAGTATTTGAAAATTTCTGGTGATGCCATATCTTTGAAAAGGATGTGGATTGGGTATACCACTTGTGGATCCACTTGTTCCACTACGTACATGAGCAATGCCACATTTGCGCATATATTTAATCATATCAGTTACTGCTTTATCATATCTTGGGTCAAGTGGTGCACGCGGTTCACCTCGTAATACTACGGGCAAAATCACGCCACTATCTGGCGATAAATAATAACCAATGCCCCATCCATCTGAGTTACTATTACCCAATGATTGTAGAGAATCGAGGTGCGTTCGAATCGTACCTGCCGGGCATAATTGCGAGTCAGAAAATATTATTCCCCAGAATCGACAATTGTGTTGATCCATTTTTTGGGTCAAAAAAGGATGTATAATAAAGTATGTTATAAAAACTGTAATCAATACACCTGCAAATTTGTAAAAAAATTGCTTAAATTTATTCATAGCTGCTTTATTTACCTTCTGTTGAAATTATATAAAAATTATGCACCCTGTCAATTGTTATTCTCCTCCTTAACCATCTTCCTTCTTTCCCATTTCGCTTGACATGATTATATTTTTAACTATAATTCGGTAATCATGGCACAACGAAAAAGAGGAATGTTGAAAATATTCAGTATCAGCAATAAACAATCGGGAATTGGTTCATGAAGAGATCAAGAAGACGTTTGTCAAAAAAAGGTCGCTGGATCATTGCTTTATTAATCATTGCTCTTCCATTGTTCTATTTTAGTAGAAGGGTTTATAAATTGGTGAGTTCAATACAAGAGGAGAATAATTTGAAAAAGGAAATTATAATCTTGAAAGCCGAGAATGAAGTTATGCAAAATCGGATAAATGAATATAAGAGAAGAAATATTCTGGAGGCTAAAGCACGGGATGATTTAGGTATGATTAAAAAGGGTGAAAAGATATATTTGGTTCCGAGGAAATGATTAGTCAAATTAAAATAACTCCATTCCGTATTGAGCCATGTGAGAGTGATGTTAGCTATGAGGTAGGTGATTTGGTTATAATTAAAAGTAAGGAAGGTATTGATATTGGCAGCGTCAGTAGTATCCAGAAGGAGGACATTGAGAATATTTATGGTAAGATATTGAGAAAAGTGGCGTCAACTGATATAGAGAAACTGAAGGAGTTGAGAGATTATGAAGAGTTTTGTTTGATTGAATTAAAACGGGCAGTTGAAGAGTTTAAGTACATAATGAAACCGGTCTATGCCCATTGTCAATTTGATGAAGAGAGGTTGATATTTTATTTTACAGCCCAAAAACGTTTAGAGTTCCGAAAATTGCACCGCTACATATCACAGAAGTTGAATAAAAGAGTTGTAATAAAGCAAATAGGTAGTCGAGATTATTCCAAACTATTTGGTGGTATTGGTCCGTGCGGTAGGAATTTATGTTGTACTACATTTTTGGGTGAGTTAAAATCGATTTCGCTGCGCATGGCACGTGACCAAAAACTCTATGTGTCACCAGGTAAGATATCCGGAATATGTGGTAGATTACTATGCTGCCTAAATTTTGAAGAGGATTTTTATACAGATTTCCAGGATGATGAAAACAGCTAAAATCTGTTTGAATCAGCTTAAATCCGTCTGTATCTAAAATTTATATAATGAATATTAATAAGCTTATTAAACTGGTTGAAACTTTACGCAAAAAATGTCCCTGGGACCGAGAACAAACATTAAATTCTCTGAAAAACAATATCATTGAGGAGTCTTATGAACTTGTCGAGGCAATAGACAATAATGATATTTCTGCAATAAAAGAGGAGATCGGTGATATAGTTTTTCTCGGTTTCTTTTTGGCCAAAGTTTTTGAAGAAGAAAAAGATATTAGTTTTGATGAATTAATATTATCAACTGTTAAAAAGTATAAAGATAAACATCCCCATGTATTCAAAGAGGAAAATTTTTCTGACCAAGATGCGGTATTGAAGTTCTGGCAGAAGAGCAAAGATGATATATTTGCTGGTATTCCTAAAATACTACCTGCACTGCTTGCCGCAAAGATTATTCAGGAGCGTACATCCAAATTAGGATTTGATTGGGAAACACACAGAGGTCCACTTGAAAAGATTAATGAAGAAATTAAGGAAATCGAAAGAAGCAAAAGTGCGGAAGATGTGTTTGAAGAATTTGGTGATTTATTGTTTGCTTGTGTAAATTTTTCCCGCCATGTATCAATTGATCCAGAAGATGCCTTAAGATATGCGAATAAAAAGTTTGTTAAAAGATTCAGAAAAGTAATGGAGGAGTTGAAAAGAAGGGGTAAGGATATTGAAGTAACAGATCTTGAGGAGATGGATAGGATATGGGATGAAATTAAAGAGCAGGATGAATGATAATTCATCTGCTAATCTCGAAAAGCAAACAAACGAGCTTTGTCAGGGATTAACACTCCTCGGCATAGAATATGATGAACATATCATCCAGAAATTCCGGAAATATATCGATGTTCTTTGTGAATACAAAAATAGGTTTCATCTTCTATCTCATCAAGATTATATCCATATTTCTAAGAGACATTTTCTAACATCACTTGTGGCACTTCGTTATGTGACACATTGCTATAATGCTTGTGATATTGGAGCCGGTGCTGGTTTTCCTTCAATACCTCTGAAGATTTTGCGTCCGGAAGTTAACTTTACACTTTTTGAATCGAAGAAAAAAAAGGCAAAATTTTTAAAACACTTGATTTACAAATTGGATCTTTCTGGAATAGATATAATTGATGGAAGAGCAGAACATTTTAAGGAAAAGAAATTTGATTTAATTCTTCTGAAGGCGGTTGGGAAAATAAATAGGTTAATAAAAATTATTGATAATTTGATTGAACCAAAAGGCTGTGCTGTTTTTTATAAATCTCATCAAGTTGAAGAAGAAATAAGGACTGCAAATAACGAGCTTAAAAAAAGAGGATATCGAGTTGAGGTAGAAAAGGTTTTTACGCCTATTGAGAATTTGCCTCTGGCACTCGTTGTACTAAAAAAATTATAAATATAA
>SOIY01000154.1 GCA_004376785.1 Candidatus Stahliibacteriota bacterium
TTTTTATTGATGGCATGGGTGATTATTCAGGAGATTTAGCACCCCAGTCAGATTTTATCTCGTGGATAAAAGAACACAAATCATTACCAGGCTGGCAGCATAAGAAACTTGAAGAAAACAAAAACTTTGCGTCAATTAGAGGAAAAAGGATATTTGTAGGGGAATTACCTGAAGATTATGATGGTGATGGCCTGGTTTCATTATCTTCTACAATGCTGACATTTATAGAACCGGAACCATTTTCCTTGAGTCATTTTGTTCTCTTTGATAATAATGATGCACACAATGTTGTTAGAGAATTTGTCCAACTTTATCGTGGTTTTAACTGGCCCTTGATTTTTACACAGGTGTGGAGGGGAGAGAAAGAATTTTCTAAAATTTGTGAAATTTGGGAAAAGGAAATAAAGTTGCATTATCGTAATATGATTAATTTCGCAGTACTTCTTGAATTTAATGCGAATATGTTAAAATCAGCACCAAAAAATGCAATTCTTATTACTAATGGAGATAATGATACTTATCCTGCATGGTATTTACAGGAAAGAGGAGTAAGGAAGGATGTTCTAATAGTGAACCGCAGCCTTTTTAACCTTAAAGAATACGTGCAGTTTCTTCAGAAGAAGGGTTTACCTTTAGAAATTTCTGAGCAGGAATTGGATGAGATAAAGCATAAAAAGGAGAACAGTAATATCATAACAAAGTCTGATCAGTTAATAAAGTTGCTCGCTGAACAGAATAAAATGCCTGTTGTATTTTCCGTAACAGTATATAATCCAGAGCGCTTTGGTTATTCTCTCGAACTTTCTGGTTTAGTTTATGAAATTGGAGAAGAAGATGTTGATTTTGTCCGAACACATGATTTGTTACACAAGACCTTGAGTTTTGATAAACTGCTCTCGGTTCCGATCGATTCCCTTAGTATTCATATCCAAAACTTGTCTAAGAACTATGCTGCTGTTGCTTTTCAATTATCAATTGTATTAGAAAAACAAGCAAAATACGAAGAAGCAATAAAAGAAATTGAATTTGCAAAGCGTTTTAGTGATGAACCTATGTTTTATTATAAAGAAGCAATGTTATATTTTAAGTTAGGTAAAAAGGATATGGCTGATAGCACACTTGATAAATTATTTGAATTGCATACTATAGATTTAGGTTTGAAAAAAGAGATTGCAGAGTTATATTATGAGAATAATATGAAGGAAGCGGCAATAAAGATACTTGCAGAGTGTTTAAAGGACAATCCTGCTGATAAAGAAATACTTGATTTAATCAAAAAATACCAGGAGGAATTATAGATTATACAATCCTCAAACCATTTGCACTCTATAAATTATTTAAAAATGGTGACGAAAAGGCATTCGCAGAATTATACCAAAGATTGAGTGTTGGGTTGTTTAATTATCTTGTACGGCTTCTCAGTGATTGGCATTATGCTGAGGATATTCTGGTTGAAACCTTTACAAAACTTGCAAATTCGAATTTGAATGAAAAAGGTAGTTTAAAAGCGTGGCTATATCGCGTAGCAACGAATGCATGTTATAAATTGTTCAGAAAAAATAGGGGAGAAGTCTCTTTTTCTGAAGAGACATTTGACCAGCATTTAAATTCTCCAATGGCCGATTTAAAAAAAGAAATAAGGATTCAGAAATTGTTAAATGAGTTATCTGAAAACCAGAAGGTCGTTATTGTTTTAAAATTCTATGAAGAAATGAGTTATCAGGAGATCGCTGATACATTGTGTTGTCCATTAGGCACAGTGAAATCAAGGATGCATGAAGGCATAAAAAATTTAAGGAGAATGATTGTAAGAAAAGGTAGCCCCGCACTTTGTGCCAAAGTGCGGGACACTGATTTTTACAATCAAATCAAAGATTTGAGTAAAAATCGTGGAGGATAAATGGATTGCAAAGAGATTCAAAAATATTTTGATGATTA
>SOIY01000152.1 GCA_004376785.1 Candidatus Stahliibacteriota bacterium
TTTTATTTTACAAGGATTATTACCTTGTTTATTGTTTCTACATCAGTTTTAATTTTAACGATATAGCAACCACTACTTACTGTTCTACCAGCGTCGTCTTCACTATTCCAGATTATTCGGTGGCTGTTCTGAGTTAGTTCTTCGTCAATAAGTCGGCGCACTAATTGTCCGGCAGTATTATAGATTTTAATATTCACCTTGCCAGCGTGCAATAGAGTGAAATGAAAGTTTACGTTATCTGAAGCCGGGTTTGGGAATACTGATACATCATAGATGCAATTATCAGTCAATTCTTCGATTGCGATAGTACTGCCAAGATAATCCACATATATCTCCATTAATTCGTTCTTGTTATAGGTTTCATTACGCAAGGCGCCGAAGATAAAGGTTGAATGGATTGCCCGATACTCTCCTGCAGGGCCATTATAATTGACCGCCCTTCCTTGATTATCCTGGGATTTAAAGAATATTGTACCATTAACAGCACTGATGTAATCGACATAGGAATCCGGTCCCTGTTGATATAGATAATTATAATCCATCCCTGATACAAAGGTGCCACTTTGACCTGTTACAGTTTGTACGTTTCCAGAGGATGAACCATCCCCCATGTAAGCGCAGCCAAACATTGAATAGAGTGGAGTATAACGGTTGTCATAACCAAAGTCACAGCCTTCGATATAGAGACCTTTACCTGCGTTTAGAAAATTTGTTAGTGTTGTTCGCTCCGCCGGAGCGATTATTGAGTTATCCCCTCAGCAGCGAAACCAACCAACAGTAACAAGGACCACATCATAGGGGCTGAGATCTGTTGGCAACAAGGTATCAGTGTTAAAGGTATGGTCATTAGTGTTTAGAGTCTGCTCAAGCCAGTAAGCACAGTCTACTGAATCGCTAATCTCAGATTCATAGAACTTATCGTGTGGATCATAGTTCCAGATGAAAACATTGGCAGCTTGGGCAAGGAAAGGGAAAAGTAGTATTGCAAAAAATACGGCACAAAACCTTTTCATAATAACCTCCATAATTATATATGATTATAGTAAAATATCGCTGTTTGTCAAGTATTGAAAAAGGGCGGGGTCGCCTCAACTATTCTGTTGGATTTACTCTCTGCAAAGAGATTTTTGTTTTTATGCCGTTGATATCTAAAGCTTTGTTTGCTTCACCCTGTGCTGCGCCTTCTGTTACTTCGATTGCCAGGGTTTCGTTTTTTAAATATTCAAGATTATGAAGGATTGCGTCTTTTAATTTCTCATCGGTTTGATAAAAGATCTTTATACGGTCAACCAGATTAAAATCTGCTTGTTTGCGCATAAGTTGGATTTTGTGAATGAGTTCACGCACCAGACCCTCATTTTCTAATTCCTTTGATAATGTAGTGTTAATGCTAACGCCATAGTCTCCTTCGATTGCTACACATACGCCTTGTGTTTCTACTTTTCTGATCTCAGCGTCTTGTTTACTGATTTCAAGGATTTCTCCATCTAATTCTTTTTTCAGGGAGCCGAATTTGAGAAGTTTTTCTATCTCGTTATGAGACATAGACTTAATCCAGTCAGCCACTTTATTTACCTGTTTTCCGAATTTTGGACCTAGTTTATCAAATACTGGTGTTGCACTAAACACGTACACTTTATCGAGCACATTTGGACCTATAGATTTTATTGCCTTTATGTTCAGTTCCTCTAAAATTATTGCTTTATCATCATCAGTAAATTGTGGGCTCTCTTTTGGCACATTCACAAGCATCTCTACCAGAGGCTGGCGAATTTTGATGTTGACCTTGTTCCGCGCTGCGCGTCCAAGGGAAACAATGGTACGTGTCAAAGAGATTTCATTTTCTAATTTTTCATCGATTTTTTCTTTATCAACCTCAGGAAAATCACAAAGGTGAATGCTCTCAGGCGCATTTTTGTCAACGCGGACAACAAGATTCTGATACATCTCCTCAGTTAAAAAGGGTATAATGGGAGAAATAATTTCAAGCAGTTTAATAAGACACTCGTGAAAAACTAAATATGCAGTTTCCTTATCTGAATCATTCTCTGATTTCCAGAATCTTCGCCGGCTGCGCCGTACATACCAATTCGAAAAATCATCAAGAAATTTCTCTGTAAGTTTTACAGTTGATGCCACATCATAATTTTCATAAAATTTATCACTGTTTAAGATCAATGAATTGAGACGAGAAAGTATCCATTTATCGAGTTTTGTTAATTCGTTTTTCTTTATTGCTTTTCCTGTAGGGTTGAATTTATCGATATTTGCATAGGTTATAAAGAATGAGTAGACATTCCATAACGTCAATAAAATTCTTTTGATTTCAGTTGCAGGGCCATAACCGAAATTTAAATTCTGGATTGGATTATGCTTGGCAAACATCCAGCGCATTACATCCGCGCCAATTTTGTCTGCGGTTTCATCAGACCAGATAGCATTGCCTTTACTCTTGTGCATTTCCTCACCATGTTCATCACGCAGTGATGCATAGCTGTGAAGTACTTTAAAGGGCGGTTTATTTTCTAATACTGTACTCATTGTTAAAATTGCATAAAACCAATTTCTGAATTGACCAGGAAAACATTCAGTAATCAAATCGGCTGGAAACCACTCCTGCCAATAAGTTTTGTTAAATGGATAACCATTATGTGGCGTATGCATATCTTCCGGATCTCTGATTGTTGAGTATGGGACAATGCCAGCATCAAGCCATGGGTTTCCTACATCAGGAATACGCAACACAATTTCGCCGCACTTATCACATTTGATCTTGACTTTATCAATCCAGGGACGATGTGGTGAATTGCCTTCAAATTCATCCCAGCCCTTTACTGCTTTTTCCTTTAATTCATCCCTGGATCCAATCACAGTGAAATGACCACATTTACATTTCCAGATCGGCAATGCCAGTCCCCAGTAACGTTTCTTTGAGATGCACCAATCCGACATATTTTTTAGCCAGTCCAGTTCCCGGGCAAGACCAAATGCAGGTATCCAGCGTTCCACCTTTTTTGCCACCTCAGCAATTTCATGGCGCAAGGCATTCATACTGATGAACCACTCATCAACTAATCTGAAAATTAATTCACTATTACAGCGCCAGCATACTGGATAACGATGGGCATAGTCTTCAACATTATATAATATGCCGCGCTTTTGTAAATCTTCGATTATTGATTCAGCAACATCTTTTACATCTTTATTTGTGAGCCAATCAAATCCTTTAATATATACTCCAAGTTCATCTAAAGGTGCAATCGTTTTCAAATCAAATTCCTTGCCCAGGGCAAAATCTTCTTTACCACAACCTGGAGCAATGTGAACCATTCCAGTTCCCTCGCTTTCGCTCACCTCATCCCAGGGAATTACTTTGTGGATAACATCTTTTTGAGCAGGCAGATAATCAAAAGGACCTTCATATGTCAGATCTAAAAGTTCTTTTCCTGCTAATTCTTTTATTACTTCATATTTACCTTTTAAAACATGTAATAAATTTTTGGAAAGATAATAAATTGCACTATTATTTTTTACCTTTACATAGGTTAGATCAGGATGAACTGCTAACCCGGTATTTGAAGTTAATGTCCACGGTGTGGTGGTCCAGACCAGGAAATATTCATTTTCTCTGCCAATTATTTTAAAGCGAACAATTACTCCTTTATGCGTGAGCTCCTGATAACCTTCAGTTGCGATTTCCATATCACTGATTGCTGTACCACAACGTGCACACCAGGGCATTACATCAACACCTTCATAAATAAAGCCTCGTTCAAAACACTTCTTTAAAAAATGCCAGATAGTATAATTATTTACATCACTCATTGTATAATATGAGTGGCTTTTTCTTATCCAGTCCTTGTCATCCATAGAGGTTTTCCAATCACCCCAATCCATCCACATGCCTATTCTTATGGATGATTGAATCTGGACCATAGAGTATTTGTGCACCCGGTCCCGGCATTTCTGGACAAACTTATCAATGCCGTATTTTTCAATATCTTTTTTCGATTTGAAACCGAGTTCTTTTTCAACTTCAACCTCAACCCATAGACCCTGGCAATCAAATCCGTTCTGATAACGCTGTTCAAATCCCTTCATTGTCTTATAGCGTTGGAACATATCTTTGTAACTACGACCCCAGGCATGGTGCACACCCATAGGATTATTTGCAGTTATCGGTCCGTCCTGAAATGACCACTTTTTCTTGCCCTTATTTTTGTCTTTATACTTGGCAAAGATATTATTATCATCCCAGAATTTGAGAATGGCATGTTCGATTTCGGGAAAATTCAATTCCCGCTCAACTTTCTTAAAAATCATAGGTGTATTATAGCAGATTTTTATTTATTGTCAACAAAGTAAAATGATTACAGCGATGAACAATAGATTACAACGATTAAAAAATGAGCTGTCACTTTACATAGAGTTTTTGCACGAGTTTCTGTATTTAGATACTATTTATTAACCTTGTTAATATTCTGCATAGTAAACTTTATAGTGATCTTTGCACTTTTTGAAGTAGGCACGTACTGGAGCGGGTTTGATGATTCCACCAAACACAAGGATTCTATCACCAGCTTGTCTTGCGAAAATTTTTAATCCTAAACTGCAGCTTGCAAAAATCGTGTTTTGGGCATCAGTTGAATCGATATTTATTTTTAAATTACTTATTGAAATCTTTATTGAATCACATTGGGCTGAGAATTCATCAATAATACTAATTAACTGCTCATAGGTCATATTATTCTTATCTTTGTATGTTTCATCTATGTACTTGAGTGTTTCTATTTTATTCTCTTTTTCTACTGCATTTTTTAATGATTCAATGCTTTTTTTAACACAATCCTTTTCAGTCGGGATAAATGTTTTTAAAATAAATATCGCAATAATAATGGCTATTACAATTAATATTATCTTCTTTTTCATGCTAATAGAATTAACAGAATGCCAAGCGCGAAGAAAAGTATTGCTGTCAAAAGTTTTATTGCAGGTATCTTTGTTTCCATTGATTTAGCTATTTTCTTTGTGGTAAGTATTGTTGCCACGAATGCAATTACGATTAATGGCAGAATGAACATAATATTGTAGACAAAAAGGGCAAAAAGCGGCTTTAACGAGAATCCTGCCTTTGAAACCATAAATGTAATGGTTGGCAAATAAACCTGACCTGTACAGCCGAATTCTAAAAAAGAGATCAAAAAGCCAGCGATGAGAGAACCGAATATTATCCCACCTGCTGCAGTTTTTTCTTTTATATCCTTATGTATACGCTGCTTTATGCTCAGAGGCAATTGTAAAATCATCTTTCCCGGCTGTCCACGTTTTGCAATGAAGTAATCACGCAAACTAAGTATGCCCAGAGTAATTGCTATAATACCAAAACCCAAGAATATAATCTTGGCAATGAAATCAAATTCTGAAAGGTATTTTAGCAGGTTATATGCGCCTATACCTATTGCAAAATACGCAATGAATACAGCAAGAATGAAAAAAAACGCCATTATAATTACATCTTTGCGTCGTCTACCAATAAATAACAGATAAGTGACGAAAAAAATTAATGTCGCAAATGCACAGGGATTAACACCATCTAATAAACCAGCAAGTAGAATACCGTAAATAGAGAATTGCGAAAATCTCTTTAAAATACCAGGTTCAGCAGATTCAAAATTCAGTGTATCAAGTTTTGGACTACCTTGTTCATATTTTTTTAATAACGAATTTATTTGCACCAAGGTAATATTCTCTTTTACTAAAAAGTCATCACCCATAATAACTGCTGGTACAATTAACCTTTTCTTTTCAGGAATTTCATTTCTTGATGCTAAACCTTCAAGGAAAATTTTACTTGAATCATCGAAAACATTGAATCTATGCACTTTAAAATTATCATAGGTCTTTTGAAGACTATTTAATAAAATTTCGATACGGTTACACTCTTTGCAACCAGGTTGGTAAAAGTAATATAAATTTATTTCACCCATTTCATCTTTCTTCGGTTTAGTTACAGTTATGACTGTATCTTCAGCAACTGCTTTTTTACTCTTTGCAAATTTCTTCAGTGTTGTTTCTAAACTTTCGCGAACTTCTTTAGGTCCGTAAAATACTGAATCACCAACAAAGATAATAGGAAGGTCTTCACCTTTATCTTTGACTCCTTTTTCCATTTCTTCTAAAAGTGTGTAATTTTTCAGAATATCTATATCATACTTTTTCAGTGTAAACTGGTATTTGTTCTGCAGTTTTGGAATGTCATCAAGGAGGATATCCATACAATGTTCGCAATCAGGCGTATAGAATACATGAACCACAACATCCTGGGA
>SOIY01000188.1 GCA_004376785.1 Candidatus Stahliibacteriota bacterium
GTGTTTGAGTTAAGGAGGATAAATTGAAAGTTAAGACTTCAGTTAAAAAGAGATGCATTAACTGTCGGATTATTAAACGAAAGGGCGTGGTTATGGTTATTTGCAAAAACCCCCGTCATAAGCAGAGACAGGGATAAAGACAGATGTTAGATGATAGATGCAAGATGTTAGTAAAAGATATTTTAAAAAAAACACTGACCACTAGTATCAAATCACTACTATCTGTGTTATGTGAGGAGGTATATGGCTAGAATTTCAGGTATTGATTTACCGCCCAACAAAAGGGTTGAGTATGGACTTACAGCAATTTTTGGTATTGGTCTACACACGGCTCAAAAAATTGTTGCCACAATCGGAATTAATCCTTCAAAGAAAATTAAAGAACTGAGCGATGAAGAAGTGACCAAGATAAGAAAATTAATTGAAACGGACTATAAAGTAGAAGGAGCACTGCGAGCCGATATTGCTGCCGATATTAAAAGACTCATTGATATTGGAAGTTACCGTGGATTGAGGCATAAGTTTGGATTACCGACCAGAGGACAACGCACAAAAACAAATGCTCGCACAAGGAAGGGTAGAAAGAAAACAGTTGCAGGTAAAGCAGGACCGGCAATTAAAAAGGGTAAGTAGTGATGAAAAAAGATAAACCAAAACCAGGAAAAGGTAGGGGTAGAGGTAGAACCAGGATAATCAAACGCAAAAAGGGAGTTAGAGCAGAACCGATTGGAATTGCTAATATATCTGCCTCTTTTAATAACACAATCGTTTCGATTTGTGATAGCAAAGGTAATGTTCTTTGCTGGTCTTCTGGGGGAAAGATAGGATTCAAGGGTACAAAAAAAGGTACTGCCTATGCAGCCCAACAATGTGCTGACGCAGTTGCGAGAGAGGCACAGGCACTCGGTATTAGAAGGGTTGAGGTAAGAATAAAAGGTCCAGGTCCTGGCCGAGAGGCAGCAATCAGAACACTTCAAACCGTGGGTTTAATAATCACAGCGATTAAAGATGTTACTCCTCTGCCTCATAATGGGTGTAGACCACCAAGACGAAGGAGGGTCTAAAAATGGCACGTTACATTGGCGCGAAGTGTAAAATATGTCGACGCGAAAGTGAAAAACTATTTTTACGTGGCAGCCGTTGCTATACAGATAAATGTGCTTTTACCAGAAGAAGCTACCCACCAGGAAGTCATGGTAAGGTAGGAAGACGGAAAGTAACTTCTTATGCCATTCAATTAAGAGAAAAGCAAAAGGTTAAGGCAATTTATGGAATATTGGAAAGGCAATTCCGCAAAATCTTTTATGACGCCACAAAAAAAACAGGCAACCCTGGGGCAAATCTTCTAATTGCCCTGGAAAGACGAATTGATAATGTCGTTTATCAACTGGGGATTGCATCTTCAAGAACCCACGCAAGACAGATTGTCAAACATGGACACATTTTAGTTAATGGGAAAAAAGTTGACATCCCCTCATATTTAGTAAAGGTTAATCAAACAATTAAACTTGTTGATGTACAAAAGAAAAACCCATTGATTAAAAAATCACTTGAGGAACGCGACCCAGAAAAGATTGTTGATTGGCTTAAATTTGATGTAGAAAATATGACAGGTACTATAGTAAAACTGCCTAAACGTGAAGATATAGCGCTGCCAATCCAAGAAAATTTAATAGTTGAATTATATTCAAAGTAGAGGGGGATTATGGCTTTAAAACCACTTGTAATGCCAAAAAAGATTGAAGTTGATAAAGAGGTAACAACTGACAACTATGGCCGTTTTATACTTACGCCATTGGAGCGAGGTTTTGGTGTTACCATTGGAAATTCTTTGAGAAGAATACTGTTATCATCAATTCAAGGATCAGCAATTACACGAGTTAGAATTGGTGATGTTCTTCAGGAATTTTCAACAATCCCTGGTGTTTATGAAGATATTGTGGAAATCATTTTAAATTTAAAACAAGTTAAAGTAAAGTTACTAACAGATGGTCCAACGACGCTTTATCTGAAAGTAAGGGGGAAAAAGGAATATTTTGCTGACGATATAGAAAAAAATCCTGAGGTGGTTATTACTACTCCCAAGCAAAAAATACTAACCGTAACCGAAACAAAAGTTAATTTCACCGTGGAAATGACTGTTGAGGCTGGACGTGGCTATGTTCCGTCTGAAATGCATAAACATATAGAAGTACCAATTGGTACTATATTTCTTGATGCACTATTTTCTCCTGTTCTCTCAGTAAATTTCGACATCAAAAATACTCGTGTTGGTACAAAAACAGATTACGACCACCTTGCTGTAGAAATCAAAACTGATAGGACGATTACGCCGGTAGAGGCTATAGTTGAAGCCGCAAGTCTTTTAAAACATCATCTTTCATTTATAACTTGTCTCGGTGTTGAGCCACAGTTCACATCAAAAGAGCAGCTGAATGCTGAACATCGACGTATCAGGGAAATATTGAAAAGAAGTATTGATGAACTCGAAATATCAGTCAGGGCATCCAATTGTTTAAAGCACGAAGCTATAAAAACGATTGGAGATCTTGTTAAAAAGAATGGGAAAGAATTATTAACCTACGAGAACTTTGGACGTAAATCATTAAAAGAATTAGAAAAGAATCTGGCAAAAATAGGACTACAACTCGAGATGAATGTAGATAAATATTTAAAGGAAGATATATAATGAAAAGGCTCAAACAAAGCAGAATATGGCAATTAAAGGCAGAGGCAATTTAATATGAGACATGGTGACCGAGTAAAAAAATTGGGAAGAAAAAAAGAACATCGTCTTGCCTTGCTCAAGAATTTGTGTCGCTCTTTGTTTATCTTTGAGCGAATAAAAACAACTTTGCCAAAGGCAAAAGAAGCAAAAAAATTAGCCGAACATCTGATTGAATTCGCTAAAAGAAATGATCTTTCTGCAAAGCGAAGAATCTACCGCTTCATTCCTGACCATAAGCTTGTTAAAATAATCTGTGAAGAAATTGGCCCGAAATTTTCTGAACGTCAAGGAGGCTACACAAGAATCTACCGTCTTGGGCCAAGACTGGGCGATGGCGCTGAAATGGCAATTTTAGAACTGGTTGAGCAAAATGACCCTTCAACTATTGTCTCAAGAAGAAAATTAATCGAGCGTCGTAAATTGGTTGAAGAAAAATCTAAAAAAGAAAAGAAAAAGAAGGTCAAAAAAGAGAAAAAAACCAAAGAGAAAAAAATAAAACAAGAAATCCCGAAAAAGAAGAAGCCAGGTAAAAAAGAAAAAAAGATTTCAAGGAAAAAGAAAGCAAAGAAGGAAAAGAAAGATAAAAAAGCGAGCAAGCAAATAAAAGGAAAGAAAAGGACGAAATCGAAGAAAAAGCGTAAATAGTTAAAACCCACAACAGAAGATACACAATTATACCAACCCATTAGGCAAGTTAAAATCCAGATTTACTATTGACAGTTTATCGATTTTCTGTTATATTAAAGATGGATGTATTATTTTATATTTGATTCTCGTGCCCTATGGGGTATGGCAAAGAAACAAAATCTATACTTGTTAAGTTTTAATACAACCCAGAGTACTAAAGGTATAAATTGAATAGTAGCATTTAAAAAAGAAAGGAGTTTACATGTTTGATTTATTAAAATCAATGCTTTCGAAAACCGATTCAAAATATGCAGATCTCCGATATGAAATCAAGAAAGAGATAAAAATTATATTTAATGGAAAAGAATTAACACAGATTGGTTCTAATTTAACTGATGGTTATGTCTTAAGAATTTTAAAAAATGGTGGGTTGTCTTCTGTAGCATTCACAAAAGAAATTGATGCTGAAAAGGCAATACGAACTGCTGAGATGAACGCCGTTCTCGTTTCAGAAAATATAGAAGAACCAATACAATTTGCAAAGGCTGATGTTGTAAAAGATACCTTTTCACCAAAGCTTGAGGAGGATCCTCGGCGAATTTCGATTGATGAGAAACTTGAACTAACCAGAAAATACAACAACCTACCATTAAAATACGAAAAGATTGCCACAACAAACATAGGGTACATGGAAGTCATACGCGAAAAGTATTTTGTTAATACCGAAGGGAGTGAAATCAGAGAGGATCTGATCACAACAAGAATCAATGGATTGATCACGAGCAGGGATGGAAATCTTATTCAGAACGTAAGGGCTGGCATTGGAGGCAGCAATGGTTTTGCAATCTTAAGGAATGCACAGGAACAATTTGAGAAAAAGACATCCATCGCTCTTCAATTATTAAAAGCAAAACCTGTTGAGGCAGGTGTCCATAATGTAATCCTCAATCCCAGTCTTGCCGGGGTTTTTACTCACGAAGCATTTGGCCACTTTTCTGAAGCAGATCTTATCGAAGATAACCCTACCATGCGAAAAAAGATGAAAATCAATGCAAAATTAGGAAGTGATATTCTAAGTATTCTTGATGACCCAACAATGCCCAACCAGTTAGGATTTTACAAGTATGACGATGAAGGCGTAATGGCAAAATCCACCCAGCTTCTGAAAAATGGGGTCCTTGTCGGACGGCTACATTCAAGAAGAAGCGCAGCCGCCTTTAAAGAACCGCTCAGCGGCCATTGTATTGCGCAAGATTACCGATATGCACCAATTATAAGAATGGGGAATATTTATATTGAACCTGACACAAATACTTTTGATGACCTCCTGGCTGCGATGGGAAATGGGCTATATATTTTAGATGCCAAGGGAGGTCAAACAAGCGGCGAAAACTTCACCTTTGGGGCACAATATGGATACATTGTGAAGAACAGTAAATTAGGTGAAATGGTCCGTGACATTAATATGTCCGGCAACTTATACAAAACACTGCAAAATATTGCAGTAATAGGAAATGATCTGGTACTTAGCAAGATTGGTGGTTGCGGTAAAGGACAGCTTAATATTCGTTCGTGCCATGGAGCACCACATGTATTTGTTAAAAATGTGATCATAGGAGGAGTATAAAATGGAAAAATTGCTGGCAATTGCCAAAGCGAATAGTGACAAAGTAGAAATATTTTCTTTGGAACAAACAATCAATTCAGTTGAATTTGAAAATTCAAAACTCAAGAATATAGAATGTAAGGTTCAATCTGGAATCAGTCTTAGATTAATAAAGGATGGTAAGCTCGGATTTTCATATACAAAAAATTTGATAAGCCGCGAAGAACTTTTACAAAATGCCTTAGAATCTCTTAAAGGAGGTGTTGAGGCAACATTCGATTTTCCGCATACAAAAGATTTACCCAAGCTTAGTACATATAACCCTTCAATTGAGAACATCTCAACCAACAATTTTGTAGATGAGTGTAATCGGGTATGTAAAAAACTATCATCAAAAACAAAAGGACAGATCAATGTATCGGCTGGAAGTGCAATAGATAAGTTACGAATAATAAACAGTTCTGGTACTGATATATTGTTAAGTACCTCTAATTATTTTTTTAACAATACAATACTATATCCAAATTCTTATGCTGCAATACATCGGGTGCTATATCTCAAAAAATTTGAAAAATCACCTGATGAATATTTGCAGTTTGTTCTTGATACTTATAACCGTTCATTAAAGAAAGTAAATCCCAAAGGCGGAAAAATGAAGGTCCTTTTTATGCCTGAAACAATGTATGTCTTAATGTGGAGACTGATAAGTGCGACAAGCGGTAAAAATCTGTATCAGAAACAATCTCCTGTGGCAGAAAAAATTGGTGAGAAAATATTTGATGAAAAAATAACCATATACGACGATCCATTGAATGACAAAATGCCAAACGCAAGATCGTTCGATGACGAAGGAACACTTTGTAGATATTTACCAATTATTGAAAAAGGTAGGTTGAAAAATTTCTATTATGACCTGCACTATTCAAAAAAGATGAATACAAAAGCAACCGGTCATGGATACAAAAGCGCAATGTGGGGAGGAGATACGGTTTTCTTAAAACCAATTCCATCCCTTGAACATCTTCATATAAAACCAGGAACTAAATCTTTTTCTGAACTCATAAAATTAATGGATAAAGGTATTGTAGTTGCCGGAGCATTAGGAGCTCACAGCGGCAATATTCAAAACGGAGATTTCTCCATAGGACTCTCCCCTGGTTTGTATGTAGAGCATGGTGAAATAGTTGGGCACGTAAAGGATGCCATGATAGCTGGTAATATATATAATGCAATGAAAAATGTCATTGATATTGAGGATACCTGTTATCCAGTTTCTGCAGGTACCTTTCCAGCAATATTATTTGATAATATAAGTGTGGCGACAAGAAGATAA
>SOIY01000315.1 GCA_004376785.1 Candidatus Stahliibacteriota bacterium
TAATTAATTTCTTTTACACATTTGCCATTAATATCGATTGCACCTTCCCTGATTTTTCTCTTTGCTTCACCTCTTGAATTCATTAAACCTGTCTTTACAAGAAGGTCAATGATATTGAGTTCTTTGTTCTTTATTTTAAATTCTTTGATCTGTTTAGGAAGTTCTTTTTTTGTAAACACCTTTTCAAATTCATCAGCAGCTTTCTGTGCTGCCTTTGCCGAATGATACATACGAACAATTGTTTTTGCCAGTTCAATTTTTACATCTCTGGGATTGATTGAGCCTTCATGCAAAGCCATTCGATATTCCTCGACTGTATGTGGAAAGGCGTCGGTTGCAAGTTTATAGTATTTGACGATCAGTTCATCAGGAAGGGACATAACCTTACCAAACATTTGCTTTGCTGGTTCAGTAATCCCAATATAATTACCAAAGCTTTTACTCATTTTACGTACACCGTCAGTTCCCTCTAAAATTGGTAACATCATAATTACCTGGGGTACCATTTTAAACTCGCGCATCAATTCCCTGCCAACGAGCAGGTTAAATTTTTGATCAGTGCCACCGATCTCGATATCGGCATTAATCGCAACTGAATCATAGCCCTGGCATAATGGATAGATTATTTCATGCATATAAACCGGCAAACCTTCTTTTAAACGTTGAGAAAAATCGTCTCTTTCTAAAATTCTCGCTACAGTATATTTAGATGCAAGTTCAATAAAATCATACATTGTTAATGCGCCGAGCCACTTGCTATTATATGTAAATTCAGTTTTCTCCGGGTCAAGTATTTTGAAAATCTGCGTCTTGTATTTTGCCATATTCTTTTTGACCTGTTGTTTTGTGAGTTTTGGACGGGTTTTAGAAGCACCACTTGGGTCGCCGATCAAACCTGTAAAATCGCCTACTACTAATACTGCTGTATGACCTAAATCCTGAAATTGCCTCAATTTTCTCAGTTGTACACTAATACCAAGGTGGATTTCAGGGGCTGATGGATCAATCCCCAACTTAATCCTCAAATTCTTCTTCTTTTTTAATTTCTTTAATAATTCTTCCTCAGAAATTAATTCGGCGATATTGGTTTTAATTATTTGTAGTTGTTTTTCTGACTTCATGCTGAATTATATGCAAAATCCAAGGCAAGTCAATAAAAATATGTAATCACGTTTTGCCGCGTAGTATTACGTTGGACACATATTTTTTTGCGATTGTTTGAAATTTTTCCAGAGATGGGATATAATCTGTTCCCAATTTTTTTCTGTATTCTTCTTTATACGCGTTGTCCGGAACAAATACCTGTAAAGCCCATTTTTTGGCACCTTTTAGTACTTTGCCAATCGCATGGACCGTATTTTCATCTATTATTCCCGGCACGCAGGTTGTACGAAATTCATACTCTACTTGATTACTCATTAACTTTTCTATTGATCTTTTAATATTATCAATATTTATTTTTTTACCTGCTGCAATGTTGTATCTTTCGTCTAATGGTGCCTTTACATCCATTGCTACATAATCGATGAGTTTCTTATTTATTAATTCTTGTATGATTTCTGGATATGCACCATTCGTATCAAGTTTGACTGCAAGACCTAAGTCTTTTACTTTTTGGCACAGTTCAAATACGTCTTTTTTATAAACAAGCGGTTCTCCGCCAGAGAGTACAACACCATCAACCCAACCTTTTCTCTTTTTTAGGTTCTGGGCTATTTGATGCCACTCGATAACCGGGTATTTTTCAGGATTCAGTATTAGATCCCAGTTCTGGCAGAACGGGCACATAAAGTTGCATTTATCATAGAACAAAACTGTGGTGATTTTACCGTCCCAGTCAATTAATGATGTTTTAATAATCGCTCTAATCATGTTTTTCTTAATTTATTTCCATCCTATTCGTGTCTTCATTCCATCTGTGTAAT